>CAYYAP010000006.1:9037-39435 GCA_964469575.1 uncultured Thiohalobacter sp. | reverse complement strand
TGCTCGGCTGCACCGATTCACCGAAAATCCCCGACAAGCCAACGCTTCAGCCTTTGTGGCAGATTCCGGGTGGCGGCAAGACTGCCGTACCGTCATTCCGGCGCATGCCGGGATCCATACATCTGATTGCACAAGAGTTAGCTGCTTGTACTTCCTGGAAGTCCCTTATAGGGGTCAGTTACGACCTGATCGCCGGATGTCTGCTCCGGCTATCCGGCTAGTACACTTTCGGCTAGTTCCAGTTGTTCAGGGCAAAGATCGTCTTATTAATGCGTTCAGTACAGAGCGATCCTCGCCCTCTAAACTATTCGACTGTACAGTAATTTTGCGACATACCGAATCGCCCGCTGTTGCTCTCCGAACGCAAGGCCCATGCTGTTCAGTTTCCCGGCTGATTGCCGTTAATCAGGCGAGAAAGCATGGATGTCGTAGTTCTACACAACAATAAACCATAGATAGGAGTGCAGTGCGACGATGAGTAGCGTGTAGCGCAAGTGAGGTCGCAATGACAGTAAAAACCAAAATAGGGGGTGACACCGACCATCTGGGGCTAACCGCAGAACCCGAGAATTTAACCCGCAAAGGGGTTGAACCAGATTACAGGCATAGTGCCATTCTGCGTACCGCTGAACAGTGGCAGTCAGTCGTAGATGCGATTGTTGACCCCATATTTGTTCACGATTCGGAATTTCGTATTATACGAGCCAACAAAGCCTATGCGCGGGAAGCTGGTCTGCCCGTTCAGGAGGTCGTCGGCAAAATCTACTGGGAAGTGTTTCCACGTTTGTCCAGCCCGCTGCCAGCTTGCCAGCATGCCCTGGAGCAGCACGAGAAGGGGGAAGATGAGCTAACATTAGACGATGGCCGCATTATGATCAGCTGTGCCTACGCGGTATTCAGCCGTCGGACCGAACAGGTATACAGTGTACATGTCTTAAGAGATGTCACTGATCTGCGTAAAAGCGAGCAAGAGAACTACAGTCTTATCCGTAAGCTGCGGCGTTCTGATGCCAGTTTTCGCCAGGTCGCAGAATCCGTACCTGACATCCTGTTCGCGATGAAGCCATCTACCCTTGAGCTGACCTATGTAAACCCGGCAGTGCAACACCTGTTGGGTTACACTCCCCAACAACTTTTGCAACAACCCAAATTTTGGCTAACGGCCCTGCATGAAGACGACTGCCAGCAAGTGCTGTCGGACCTTGCTCAAGCCGTTACGGGAAAGAGAGGATTCCAACTGGAATGTCGAATCTGGCACCAGAATCGGCAGGATGTTCTGTGGTTTGATGCCAGATCCCATATTTTACTTGATGAAAACGGCGAGGTTGTCAATCTGACTGGTGTGCTGACCGATATCAGCAGCCGAAAGCTGGCTGAGCGCGAACGGTTGGAAGCGACGGAACAGCTCAGCAACAGCCTGGTACAAACCATTCAGGCGATTGCCGCAACACTGGCCAAGCGCGACCCATACACAGCAGGACATCAGCAGCGCGTAACGCAGTTGGCCACCGCCATTGCTCGTGAGATGGAGCTGGACAAGGAGCGAATTCGCGGTATCGAACCGAGAAGAATTTCGCTTTCAATTGAACCGGCACCACTACATCGTGGAAGAAACAGGCAATGGAGTTGAAGAAATTCGAACCCGGTAACACAACTAACGCGCCGTTGCTTTGTGCATATTGTGGTACGGAACTCAGTGGTTCCCATGTCGAATTGATACGTTCCAATGAGCAGCGGAGTAGTGGTCTGCTGATAAACTTGAACGCCACGGATCGATGTGTGGAACTGCGTGACCCGGATAACGGTCAGGAACACAGTGTGCCATTTGGTGATTTCCTGTATTTACGCTTCATCGATACACCCCGAATCAGCCAGCCACCAGTATCCGGGCAGTCGTTTCTGGAGGAATCATTCCACATTTTTTTCCATAACGGTGAATCACTGTCGGGTATGACGACCGGTTATGTTGCAGACACTCAAGGTGTACACCTGTTTCCAACACCTGCCGATCAGCAGGGTTGGCACTGGTTTCTGCCCTACGATGCTATTGAGCGCTATCGTGTTGGACAGATGATCAGCAAACCGATTAACTCTGGCGACGATACCTGGGACACGATGCCATCAGGTACACAGCCAAGCCGCCGTGCGGCAATCAATGAGAGCACACTGATCGAAAATTCTGCTGAACTTCGTGAAGTTCTGAATTCGCGTATGGCTGAGTGGCCCGGGATAACATCTGATCAGCGTCTTGCAGTTGATTCACACGCAACCACCAGTCCGAAAAGCCCGGCAACCATTGCACAGCGCTTACATGTCCCCTATGTCAAACTGCATAACTTCGATATCGACGAAGACCTGCTAACACTTGTACCTGAGGAATTCGCCCGTGCACATCTGACGATTCCCTTGCTATTGGACGATGGTCATCTGGTTGTGGCCATGGAAAATCCCAGTAATGTGGAAACGATCCAACTCCTGCGTTTCATGACGAAACACCATATAGAAACCTGTATTGCAACGCATGAAGATATTGAGGAAGCCGTTGATCGTCACTATAGTCACCAGGAAGATGAGGATGTGCTCGAGGCTCTGGAGGTTGAGTCACAGCAGGAAGGCGAGCATCCGCTATCACGGCAAGACACCGAGCGCATCGGCAAGGAAAAGCCCGTGGTGAGATTCGTGACACATGTGCTGTTGGACGCGATTCACCGAAATGCTTCCGATATCCATATACGCCCGGGCCTGGAGCAGGCCGACCTGTTATTTCGAATCGACGGTATGCTGGTTCTGATGCGCCACTTCAACAAGGCGCTGTTACCGGCCGTTGTGGCCCGTATAAAGATAATCAGTCAAATGAACATTGCTGAGCACCGGTTGCCGCAGGATGGTCGCGCACGCGTCATCGATCACGGGCGGCTTGTCGATCTTCGTCTTTCTGTTATGCCTACGGTCAATGGCGAAAGTGTGGTGATCCGGATCCTGGATACCAGTGCGGGACTGCGATCTATCAGCGAACTGGGTTTCGGCGCACATGACGCGGAACACTTTACGGATTTACTGCACAAGAGCTACGGCATGCTGCTGGTTACCGGCCCGACAGGATCAGGGAAATCGACCACCCTGTATGCCGCGTTACAGGAAATCCTTGAGCAGAACGTCAATATCATTACTGTAGAGGATCCTGTCGAGTATCACATCGAAGGAATTGAGCAGATCCAGGTCAACAAGGTCCCGGGCTACACCTTCGCCCGGGCGTTGCGTCAGATCCTGCGCCATGACCCGGACGTCATTATGGTGGGTGAGATCCGTGACCAGGAGACCGGCAAGATTGCGGTTGAAGCTGCACTAACCGGACACCTGGTCCTGAGCACCCTGCACACCAATGACGCACCCAGCAGCGTTACCCGCCTGCTGGAAATGGGAGTGGAATCCTATCTCCTTAACTCCTGTCTGCTGGGAGTCCTCGCCCAGCGGCTGGTGCGGCGAAACTGTCCTCACTGTGTGGAGGTGGAGCAGGTGGATTCAACCGTGCGTAAATTCCTGGGCGTGTCGAGCGATGAAGTATTCTACCGTGGAACAGGTTGCAGTGAATGTAATGACACCGGCTATCATGGTCGCATGGCTGTCTACGAGCTGTTGACAATGACGGCATCGACACGCAATGCACTGAAAGCCGGTGTCACGGCAGAAACCATCCGTCAACTCGCGGTTAAAGACGGTATGGTCTCCTTGACAAGCAATGCCCTGGGACACGCGCGTCGCCGCACCACTTCACTTGCGGAAGTCTACCGCGTAAGGTTGGAGTGAAACATGGATATCACCCCGTTTTTGAAAATGATGGCGGACAGAAACGCTTCCGATCTGTTTTTCAGCGTTGGCGCACCCGTAAATATCAAAATCGAAGGCGTTACCAGTGCGCTGCCTGGCCCGCCGCTGGAACCCGGCACGGTAAAGCGCATCGCTTACTCGGTGATGAGTGATGAACAGACAAAGACCTTTGAACAGACACTCGAACTGAATCTCGCACTGTCGGTAAGCGGCATCGGCCGATTCCGGGTCAATGTTTATCGTCAACGGGGAGAAGTGGCCATGGTGGTGCGCTATATCAAGGCACAGATTCCCACCATTGAGGCGCTGCACTTACCCGGCGTACTTAAGGACCTGGTCATGGAACCCCGCGGCCTGGTACTGGTGGTCGGGTCGACCGGCTCTGGAAAATCAACGACGCTTGCTTCAATGATTGATCATCGCAATCACAACCGAAGTGGTCATATTCTTACGATAGAAGACCCAATCGAGTTTATACATACGCACCAGAAATCCATTGTCGATCAACGAGAGGTTGGCCTGGACACACTGTCCTATACGAATGCCCTGAAAAACGCTCTGCGCGAAGCGCCGGATGTTATCCTCATTGGCGAAATCCGCGACAGGGAGACCATGCAACAAGCCATTTCCTACGCTGAAACCGGCCACCTGTGTTTGTCTACATTGCACGCAAATAACGCAAACCAGACACTGGATCGAATTATGAACTTTTTCCCGGATTCAGCACATCACCAACTGTTTATGGACTTGTCGATGAATCTTCGTGCAGTAGTATCGCAGCGGCTGGTGATCGGACAGGAAGGTAGGCGTTACCCGGCAGTTGAAGTCATGCTGAATTCTCCCTATGTCGCAGAGCTGATCCAAAAAGGGGAAATCGACAACATCAAGGACGCGATGGAGCAAAGCGCTGACCGTGGCATGCGGACCTTTGATCAGGCGCTCTATGACCTGTATAAGAGCGGAAAAATTGAACTCGAAGAAGCGCTTGGCAATGCAGATTCACGCAACAACCTTGCTTTGCGCATACGGCTTTCCGGTGAACAACAGGTAGCCGATGAGGAGGGAATGAGTATTGTCGAGGAAAATTTTCGAAACCAGTGAACGAACGATTAGCAATTCAGTAACGTCTGGATTGGTTGGTTAAGGGTGATTTTCTAACTAGTCGATCGGCTGTATTGGGCCGCACACCCCTGACCATTATATATATTTTAAAGAGTCCCTGCGGGCTTCATTATGGGTACCTCACTCTTCGGGTCGAGGCATCGCAATGACGGGGAACTTACAAATCCGGGATTAACTCACCCTCGAACAGCTGTTCGAGGGTTTCACGCTGGCGAACAACATGCGCCTTATCCCCGTCGACAAGGATTTCCGCCGGGCGTGGCCGGCTGTTGTAGTTGGAGGCCATGGTAAAGCCATAGGCGCCTGCAGAACGCACGGCGAGTCGATCTCCCTGCGTAAGTATCAGCTCCCGATCCTTGCCGAGGAAGTCGCCGGTTTCGCACACCGGGCCGACGACATCCCAGTGCTTTGCTTCACCCTTGTGCGGGATGACCGGTACGATATCCTGCCAGGCCTGGTAGAGGGCCGGGCGCAGCAGGTCGTTCATGGCGGCATCGACGATGGCGAAGTTGTGTTCGGCGGTTTCCTTGAGGTATTGCAGTTCGGTTACCAGGATGCCGGCGTTGGCGGCGATGGCGCGACCGGGTTCGATAAGAATCTCCTTGCTGCTTCCTGCCAGTCGCGCCATCAGGGGACGGACATAGTGTTCGGGTAGCGGTGGGCGCTCGTCGTTGTAACGCACGCCAAGGCCGCCGCCCAGGTCCATGTGGCGGATGGGGATGCCGTCAGACTCAATGTGGTCGACCAGTTCCAGTACCCGGTCCAGCGCATCGACAAACGGCGCGATCTCGGTCAGTTGTGAGCCGATGTGGCAGTCGATACCCTGCACGTCGAGGTGCGCGCTGTCGGCGGCCAGCCGATAGGCGGTGCGCGCGGCATTCACCTCGATACCGAACTTGTTTTCCTTGAGGCCGGTGGAGATATAAGGGTGCGTATGCGCATCGACATCCGGATTGACGCGCAGTGAGACGGGCGCGCGCACACCATGCGCGCCGGCAACCTCATTGAGGCGCTCAAGTTCCGCCGTGGATTCGACATTGAAGCAGCGGATACCGGTTTCCAGGGCGGTTTCCATTTCCGCCACCGTCTTGCCAACACCGGAGAAAACCACCCGTGCGGGATCGCCGCCGGCTTTCAGCACGCGCGCCAGTTCACCGCCTGACACAATATCAAAGCCGGACCCCAGTCTTGCCAGTAGCGCCAGCACGGCGAGGTTGGAGTTGGCCTTGACCGCGTAGCACACAAGGTGCGGGTGATCGCCAAGCGCCTCGTCGAAGGCTTTCCAGTGGCGTTCGAGGGTGGCGCGGGAATAGACGTAGAGCGGCGTGCCGTGCCGGTCGGCCAGCGTGGAGATATCCACCTGCTCGGCGCACAGGCGGCCGTCGTGGTATTCGAAATAGTCCATGGGCTAGTTTTTGTTGTGCTCGGGTTGATCCGTCTTGTCTGGCAGGTAGAGGTCGCCTTTCTGTCCACAGGACGACAGCATGGCGCCGGCACCGGCAACAGCGATGACCAGCCAGAGGAGATAGCTTGCCCAGCAGGGTTTCATGTTGGTGATCCTTGAGTGACTTGTCGGCAGTATACGAAGCTGGTGGCAAAAGCCCAAGTCGAACCGGCTGCGGGTTGCGGGTATCCTGTACCGAAATCAATAAGTCGGGAACAACCATGCTGGAAATGTTGGAGATCGAGCCGCAGGGCGAGGTACGCAGTACGGTCATCTGGTTACACGGCCTGGGGGCGGATGGGCATGATTTTGAGCCATTGCTGCGCGACTGGGGGCTGGCGGACAGCCATGGTGTCCGTTTCATCCTGCCGCACGCGCCCCGGCAACCGGTCACGTTGAATGGTGGTATGGTGATGCGTGCCTGGTACGATATCTATGCGTTGTCATTCCATCGTGAGGAAGACCATGAAGGGATCGAGGCAGCGCGCCGGCACCTGCTGTCAATAATTGAGCGGGAGCACGATCGCGGGATCACCAGCGAGCGTATTGTGCTGGCGGGTTTCTCCCAGGGCGGCGCCGTCGTCCTGCATACTGCGCTACGCATGGCCGAACCACTGGCCGGCGTACTGGCGCTGTCCAGCTACCTGCCACTGGCGAGCCGGCTGGCGGCGGAAAAACAGGCTGATCCCGCCCGGTTGGTGATCCGCATGGATCACGGCGAGCAGGATCCTGTCGTGCCGTTCGCGCTGGCGGAACAGTCGCGCCAGGCACTGGAAGCGCAGGGTTACCCGGTAGATTTTCATACATGGCCGATGCAACACAGCCTGTGCCCGCCACAGTTGACCAGCCTGTATGACTGGCTGTCTGCGCGTCTGAGTTGATTGAAATCAAGGCCACCCGGCCTGTCTTGAGGGAGAATTATCGACCATGAACAGACGAATCCGGTTTTTTTGCGCAGCGCTGCTATTGGCGGTTGCGTCGACTGCCAGTGCACAGGGCGTTCGACCTGATGGCGAAGCGCTGTACCAGCAGAATTGCGCGGCCTGTCACGGCAGCGATGGCGCCGGGGGTGTGGGTGTACCCCTTAATCTCCCGGATTTTCTTGCCGTTGCCAGTGACAAGTACCTGCGCAACACGCTGCGGCATGGTCGTCCGGGCCGTGTCATGCCGGCTTTCCCGTCACTAACAGAGGAGCAGGCCGATGCCATCATCCAGACGATTCGGGGCTGGTCGGATGCACCGGCGCCAGTCTATGACAGTGCGAGCCTGAAGGGCGATGCACGGCGTGGCAAGCCGTTGTACACCGAGCATTGCGCAGCCTGTCATGGTGAACACGGCCAGGGCGGCGCTGGAACAGGGGTGACATTCTCGCGGCCACGTGAAGAGCCGGTTATGGCGCCGGCGCTGAATAACCCCGGTTTCCAGCAGTCAGTGAGTGACGCCATGCTCAAAGCGACATTGCTGCGTGGCCGGCGGGCTACGCTAATGTCCCCGATCAGCGCGCTGGGTTTGACGGAAAGCGATGCCGATGACCTGGTGGCATGGTTGCGGAAACTGCCTGCGGAAGAAAGGCTGGCGCGTACCAGTCAATCTCCGATCATTCGCATGGAATCCCCCTACAGTTTTGAAGAAACGCTGGATAACCTGAAAAAAGCGGTGACAGCGCGTAACTTCCACATTATTCGCGAGCAGACGCTTGATACCGGTTACGTCAAGGCCGGAAAGGAAAACAGGCGCCAGTACATTGTGTACTTTTGCAGCTTCTCATTCCTGAACGAAGCCTTGTCTGTGGACCCGCGTGTCGGGCTGTTCCTTCCCTGCCGCGTGACCTTGCAGGAAACCGACAAGGGCGTTGAGCTGGTTACGATTAACCCGGAAAACCTGAGTCACCTGTTCAACAACAGTGAGCTGGACAAGTATTGCGCGCGCATGCATCGCCTGTATAGCGAGATCCTTGAGGAGGCGACGCTATGAGATCATGGAGAATATGGCTGGCGGCTATCCTGCTGATATTGACGACTTCGGCAGGCGCGCAGGACCTGTACATAGTACGCTCGGGCATGGCATTCCCGGAAGCGATGGTTGCCTTGCAAAAGGCCATTCGTGAGCAGGGTTATACCTTGTCACGTGTGCAGCGTGTGGATCTGGGCCTGAAAGCATTCGGCTTCAAGACAGACCGGTATCGTGTGGTTTTCTTTGGTAAACCTGCGGAGATCGAGCAGCTGGGAAACAAGTACCGTGATCTTGTGCCCTACCTTCCCCTGAAGATTGCGATTTTTGCCGAGGGCGATGAAACCCTGTTGCTGGCATCCAGTTTTCATCACCTGAGGCCATTTTTTAAGCAGCCGGAACTGGACAGGCAGTTTGATACCTGGGAAAAGGATATACAGCACATTCTTGAGCAGGTACGCATCGCTGATTAATCAGGGTTTTTCCTGTTTTTGCGCAGCTGGTGGAGGGATTCATTCAGCAGGCGCTCGATACGTTTTTTCTGGTTAAGAAAGTGAATGGTCTGTACACCACTGCTGGCTTCCGACGCGAGTACCGATGAAGACAGGTCGATGTCGGTGATATAGATCGGGTAGCGGCTGCCGCTGCCGCGCTGTTTGGTGATGTACTGGGCCACTGTAAGGAAAATGTTGTCACCGTGTTCCAGTACGGAAAACTCACGGTTTCCGCAGAAAATACTGAATGTTCCCTGTGCGCCATCGTCCGGGCTGCCAATGACCTGGACGTCGAGATAGTGGCTGTCGGCCCAGCGTGAAGTCTTTTGTGTTTCCGGGAACCACTGCCCCATGCTGTCACGAACCACGCGATAGTACTCTGCGTCATCGTTATCGGAAAGGCTGCTCGGCTGGTGCATGTTGCTCAAGCGGTAGCGCACAGCCTCGAGAAAACGCTGGAACTGGCCGAGCAGCGTCTGGCGGTCATGGAAGACAATGCGCTGGTGGAACAGTGACCCGCGTTCATCGAGAATCCACACTTCGGCATAGCCGTGATCCAGGCGGTAGAAGAGCTGTACAACACCTTCACGGTTATGTTTGAGGGCTACACTCAGTGGCGAGTCATCCAGTGTCTGGGTATCGATATGGATAGGGCTGTAGGCCACCTGGGCCTGGCCAAGATGCTCCAGCATGGATTCCCGTGAATCCAGTTCAAGGTAGCGCGGGACGTCGTTTTCACACTGGAGTACAAAATAGTGCTGGCCGATGCGCAGGACGTAGCGGGCATGGCGACGCCAGTAATTACGGTAAAAATAATCAGCCACATCACGAAACAGGTCTTCAATACGCCGCGCTATGATGACGCCGCGCGAGGAAGAAAAGCTGAAGCAGGGTATAGGTGGCGGTGCCGCACCCGTGTTGACGGGCAACCAGGCAAAATAGTCGCACAGACAGTCCATGAGTGCGGTGTGGCCGGAATAGCGGAAGGTCAGCAGTTCACCCCATGAGGTCAACGCAATCATCTGGAAGCTGACGGCAAGGTTTTCCCACTGGCCGCCGTAGCTGAGCGGGTCAATGCGTTCACTGACCAGTTGCATGCCATTGCGTGTCAGTTTGGACATCGGGTCCTGGGCAAGATTGATAAACAGTCCGGCTTCACGCAAAGTAGCCTGCCTGGCCAGCGCACGCATATTGGTTTCCGGCAGTTTGCCGCCGGGGAACAGTTGTTGCAGGCAGTCGAGCACAGAGCGTAGTTCCCACTGGCTCAGGCAGCAATCGGTCGGGAAGATACTGATGGTCGATGGATTACGATTGATCAGACCATTGAAGTGGCACCAGGACAGTAGTTCCAGCAGTCCGGCTGAACGCTTCAGCGGTTCGTGCTCATGCGCTTCGCGTTCGAGAATTGCACCGCGATAGATGGCCCAGCCATGTTGGCCCTCTTCGCTGAGGTAGTGCAGCGAGAGACGTTCTTCCGACAGGTCACGGGAGATTCCCGGGTTGATCAATTCCACCTTGCCGGCCTTGCGCTCGAAGGCAATATAGAGTTTTCTGCCGAGCAGGTTCAGGTCGTTTGCGTTGATAGCAATTTCACTGTGGTCGTTGTCGCGTCCGAACTGGGACAGGGCGCGGTAACTGCGCGTCAGCTCATCGACCAGAAGGTGGCGTTCTTCCAGAACACGTTTGATTTTCCAGCGCTGGCGCTGGTCCAGGGTGGTCAGTTTGTTCTGGCTCCATCCCCAGCTGTTCACCAGTTCACGGATCGCTTCACGTCGCCATGACTTTATCCGTCTATGGTCCGGTGTACTCATGGCCTCGTTGACCTTGAAGTAAAAACAGCGGCGAGCCAGATCAAGGCGTTCCATTTCACGGCGGGAAAACAGGTATTCTTCCACCGTATTGCACATCATCACATAAGGGTCCAGGTGATCGAGCTGTACGTCGGCCTGGTGCACCATTTTTTTGAAACGCATGGCCAGTAAATCGATATCCGGGTATTGATTGGCATAGGCCTCCATCAGCAGGATCTTCAGGATGGATTTATACGGGGAGTCTACAGCCTTGTAGAGTTGCCACAGGGTCGCGCCAAAGAACTCTTCGCTTGGTAGCCCGGAGAGTCCGCCGAAATCGACAATATCGCCAGCCTTGATAAAACGGTTAAGGATAAGTTTGTCGACGTATTCATCGTATCGTTTTTCGTACTTCGGCGGCACCAGCCACCACACCGGGAAACGCCCGGCGATCAGCAGTCCGGTGCGGTAAAACTCATCGAGTAACAGGTGATGTTGTGAACTGCCGGCGTTTTCATTGGATAGCTGTTGATGTTCCAGGTCACGAAACGAGACATCGTCCATGAGGAAGAAATGGACTTCCAGGCCAAGTGATTCCGCCCAGCTCTGGATTCCCTCCGCCTTTTCGCCGAGAGCGGCAATCTCGTTGGCCGGCAGGCCGGGCCGGTGGCAGATCCAGATATCGAAATCACTGGCGCGTGAATAGGCGATCGTACCGGTGCTGCCCATCATGTACAGCGCGTGGATGGAATAGCGACGTTGCGCCCTGCGCTGGTAATTAAAACTTCGCGCCAGCTTGCGGGCCGACTGGATACAGCGCTTGCCGGGGGCATAATCCGATATACCACAGGGTGTTTTATTGGACAGATAACCCGGCAGCATGGGGTGGTTGATGTGGAACAACAGCGGCAGTAACTGCATGAAAACCTGCTGGTGGTTTTCCAGCGATTCACGAACGCGGCGCAGGCGGTCCTGGTTGATCGCCATAAAACGGCGTCGAACCGCACGCAGTTCCAGCGCATCGATTTCAATCGCCGCCTTGTCGCGTCGTCCGAACTCGGCCTGGACGACGCGTTTATCATCGTGTTCGTTGACTGGCCGGTGCTGGCCGGCATTTTTACGCGGTGATGTCACGGTATCGTGTATCTACAGGGCGACCGGTTGATGAACCTGGCCCGGACGCGCCTGTTGCAGCGCCAGGGCGGAACGCTTGAGTAGTGTGGTGGCGTTGTCTGTCCGTCGCCAGCCGGTTACCCCGTAGGTAACTGACAGTGCTTGCCCGGGGAATTCCTGTTGCGCAAACTCGACCAGCCGTGTGCGCAGTTTTTCGGCCAGCCGCAGTGCGGATTCCTGTGCGGTTTCCGGGAGCACCAGCAGGAAACACTGTGCATCATTGCATCCGACCAGGTCCGCCCAGCGCAATTGATCCTTGAGGTGTTGTGCGACCCGTTTGCGCAGCGAGTCGTCATTCCCTGTTCCCTGGACATCCAGGCTAACGACGGAGATCGGACTGTTATAACGGCGTGACCGCGCCACCTGCGGTTCAAGTGCCAGCATCACGCCGCGTTGATTCAACAGGCCGGTCACCGTGTCGGTCAGGGACTGCTCCCGTAACTCCTCGCGCAGTGCCTGCTGCGATTGCTCCAGCATGACCTGGCGGGTGATGTCGATGAAGTAGCGAACCTCCAGCGGCTCATCCCCGCCTGTATCGCTGCGGTGAATGGCGTAGTGGCGAAGTTGTGTGTCAGAACCCGTCCAGCTGACCTGTGCCGCGTCGACGAGCAGGTCGCTCTGTTCCCTGGCCCGGGATTGTCCGACCATGGACGTAAAAGCCGGGTTGCAGGCGCGTATAGCCCCATGACAGTCGAGTATGACCATAGGGATCGGACAGGTATCGATCAGGCGCAAGGCCTGTTCTGGTGACAGGGTTTCTGACATCCGCGTGGTTCTCCGCAATCTTCTTGTACACAGGAAGCGCTGTTCACAGACAGCCTCACGCGGTTAGCGGAAATTGTGACGGATTCTTTATATGGATTGTGCGCCGTTGCGCGTTTCCGGAGGCATGACGGGATTAACGGAAATCATCTGCGCGACCGGCTTTTCCTTTAACTTTTTCAACAGGATAGCGCTTGTCGTTGATCGCAATTTTATCGTTGGCAGCGCTAATCAGGTCAATATCGAGCTGGTCGGCCGTACGGATCAGGTAAATCAGGATGTCAGCCAGTTCGAGACGCACCTGCGAGCGCTTTTTGTCATCGAGTTCGAGACTTTGCGTTTGACTGAGCCACTGGAAGTGCTCAACCAGTTCGGCGGCTTCGGCAATCAGCGCCATGGAAAGATTTTTCGGTGAATGAAACTGCTGCCAGTCACGCGCATTGGCAAATTCTGCCAGGCGCTGGCGCAGGGTTTCGAGGCTGTCAGTGGCAGGCACCGGGTTCATGCCGCTCATTAAATCATATTCACTGCCGCTAGAACCAGGACCGGTAAAGGGATCAGGAAATTTGACAGCTGATGGTGCGTAACACACTGATATCAGGGCTATTGTCGCTGGCACTGCTCGCGCATGTTGTGTGTGCCCCGTCGCAGGTCCGTGCGGCCGAAGTGAGGGGTACGGTGACCCTGGAGTACCAGGGTATGTTTTCGGCAAAGACCAATGCACAACCGCAGCCGGTTTCTGTGGCGTTATTGCCTGCGCAGGGTCAGCATGTTGTGGCGCGGCGTCCACGCCTGCACCGCATCGAGGTGATTGGCAACCGTATGTCACCGGCCTTCTTTACCATCAAAAAAGGGGACAGTGTACAGTTTGTGAATCGCGACGGGGTCTATCACGAAATATTTTTCCTGTCACCGGGCAAGCCCTGGTCGACACGCCTGGACAGGGCGGGAACCCGTCATGCGCTCAGTCCCGGACTGGTGATGGACAAGCCGGGTACAACACATTTTTTCTGTCGGATACACAGCAAAAGTTATGCGCGGGTCGATGTGGTGGATACCCCCTACCTTGAAACCGTGCAGTCCGGTCAACCCTTCCATTTCGTTGGACTCGCGGGTGGCCGCTGGACGTTGCGCCTGGCGGCCCCGGCAGCCGAAACGCGCCGGGTTGAGGTGCGCGCCATCACCTCGCCCCCGCCCCTGGCACTTCAACTGGTTTCGCATGGTGGCGGGCAGGGTAGCGGGCAATTGAATGCACAGACCGGTGTGGAGCAGCTATATCGTGACTAGGTGGATAACAGGTTAGCGTGTGAATATTGAACAAAAAAATACGCTGTTTGTCATTTCACTGGTGCTGGCCGTGCTGCTTGGCGTGGCAGGCGCCTCGTTCCTGCTGATCAAGGATCACATCGCTTCCAGTATTCACGATGACCTGGACCGTGCCAGCAAGGTATTCGTACGCACACAGAAAAATACTTTCGACGGTCTGCTCAGTGTGGCCCGAAGTGTGCGCAGTGAACCCAGCCTGATTGCCGCAACACTGACCGGCGATGTCGCTACTGTACGCAGTATGCTCGATGACCTGTATCCGCGTCCCGGCGCGGATTTTCTCGCCGTTTACCTGGATACCGGACCGGGCGATGTGGCCGGTGTCGGTGACAAGCCGCACTTTACCTCATCCCAGGTGCTGGGGTCAGACGACCTGCTCGACCTGGTGCGCGGGCTGGCTTCCGGTGATGCCGTGGAATTTGGCAATGCCCTGTTGTTCGACAGTCTGCTGCAGCTGGTGGCTGTGCCGATTGAAAACCCGCTGGGTGGCCGGGTTGGCGCACTGATTGTCGGAAAACGGTTTTCACAACAGGATTTGCAGGGATTGCGTGAGCTGGTGTATGCCGATATGGCGGTGTTCAGTAACAGCGTCATACTGGCCAGCAGCATCCCGGGGCTGAAAACGCAATTACCATTGATCAATACGATCGACGCGTCACAGCGTGGCGAAGTGCTGGATATGGGCGGGGAAAATTACAGTGTTCGCGTGCTGCCCGTGTTGACGCATGCCGGGTCCGGTCAGAAAGCCGCGAGTGTGTTGCTGGCAGTAGCGCATTCCAGTTACTGGGCGCCGTTCCAGGTGCTTGGTGGCAATGCGCTGTATTTCTCGCTGTTGATTTTGTTGCTGGCAGGCCTGTTCGGTATCAGTATCAGCCGTCGTTCGTTGACACGGCCGATACAATTGCTGGCGCGAGCGACGCAGGCCATCGCCAATGGCGATATGACGCAGAGAATCAAGCTGGCGCGCAAGGATGAGCTCGGGCAGCTGATGACTTCATTCAACGCGATGCTGGGCACACTGAATGCCTCACAGAACGAGTTAAAGAACAGCCGTCGTCGGTTCCGGGATTTTGCTTCGAGTTCATCTGACTGGTTATGGGAAACCGACCGCTCCGGGCACTTCACCTTTGTGTCAACCAGTGTGTCGGAAACACTGGATATACCAGCCGAGAACTGGCTGGGCAGAACGCCATCGGAAGTGTTCCCGGGTTCAAGCCTGGGGGAATTGATGTCATTGCTGCGTTCCGGTGACGATCACCGCGATGTGTTCAAGGAAGTCGAAATCTGGGTGTATGCACGAAACGGTGACCAGCATTGCCTGCGCCTGAACGGTGTACCCGTGTTCTCCGGGAAGACCCTGAAGGGGTACCGTGGCACGGCGCGTGATATCACCAAGATCAAGCAGGATGAAAAGCGCATGGTGATACTGGCAAACCAGGATCACCTGACCGGCCTGTCGAACCGGCGTCGCTTTATCGAGGACCTGAATCATGAAATTCGCCGTGTTGAACGTGATGAACAATGCGGTGTGCTTTTGCTGATCGATATCGATCATCTGAAACTGGTCAACGATACCGCCGGCCATGCGGCCGGTGATCAGATTATTGTGCAGATTGCCGGTTTGCTGAAACGCGCCTCACGGGAAGAGGATTTTATTGCGCGCGTCAGCGGAGACGAATTTGCCGTGGCCTATTCGGGCATGGATGAGGCGCTGGGTATTGAGAAGGCCGGCGAGCTGCTGGAACGTATCGGCCAACTTAAACCGCGTTATGGTGGACGCAGCCTGAACGTATCGGCAAGCATCGGGGTTGTGACTTTCCCTGCACAGGGCAAGGCGCCGGTCGAACTGCTGGCAAAGGCCGACGCTGCCATGAGTTCCGCCAAGCACAGCGGGCGTAACTGCATACGCAGTTATGACGAAAGCGACATGATGCGCGAGGAAATGGATAACCAGCTGGCATGGAAGGACCGCTTGCTGGAAGTGCTGGATCGTGACGCGCTGGTACTGGTGTTCCAGCCCATTGTTGCAGTTGCCGCCGGACAGACCTCGCACTACGAAGTGCTGGTGCGCATGCGCGAGAAGGATGGTAGCCTGGTGCCGCCCGGTAAGTTCATTCCGGCCGCCGAGCAGTTCGGGCTGATCCAGCGTGTCGATCGCCAGGTGCTGACCAAAGCGATCCGCTATCTGGCCGAGTTGCCGCCAGCGCTTGCACAAACGGCATTTTCCATCAACCTGTCGGGGATGTCGGTTGGCAGCCAGGAGACCTGCGAGTGTATCGAACGCGAGGTGCTGGAGTCGGGTGTTGATCCTGCGCGTATTACTTTCGAAATTACCGAAACAGCAGCCTGTGAACATCTTAGCAGTGCGATGGAGTTCATTCAGAAAATCCGTCAGCTTGGATGCCGGATTTCACTCGATGACTTCGGCGTGGGTTTTTCTTCATTCTCCTACCTCAAGCACCTGCGCGCCGATATTCTCAAGATCGATGGCAGTTTCATCCGCGATATACACAACAACAACGCCGACCAGCTGTTCGTCAAGGCGCTGGTTGATGTGGCGCGCGGGATGGGTATGCGCACGATTGCGGAGTTTGTCGAAAACGAACAGGTCTATGACCGCGTGCGCAGTCTCGGAGTGGACTATGTCCAGGGCTACTATCTGGGCAAGCCACAGCCTGAACTGGCCCCAGTCAGCATGGAAGGCCGTTCCCCGGTCAGTATCTCGGTGGCCTGATCAGGCCAGGCGTTTTCTCGCCCGGACGATGGCTTCTGCAACCTGTTTTGGTGCGGTGCCGCCAAAGTGATTGCGCGCCGACACGGAACCTTCCAGCGTCAGTACCTCAAAGACATCTTTGTCGATGACCGACGACAGTGCCTGCAGTTCGGACAAGGCCATGTCTGACAGGTCGCGTCCGCTATCGATGCCTAAGCGCACTGCCGTGCCGACAATTTCATGCGCATCGCGGAAGGCTACCCCCTTGCGCACCAGGTAGTCCGCGAGATCGGTTGCTGTGGAATAGCCGCTTGCAGCCGCGTGGCGCATGTTGTCCGCCTTGACCTGCACGGCAGGCACCATGTCGGCGAAGGCGCGCAGGCAGCCGAGCAGCGTATCTACACTGTCGAACAGCGGTTCCTTGTCTTCCTGGTTGTCCTTGTTGTAGGCCAGTGGCTGGCCTTTCATCAGCATGAGCATGCCCATCAGGTGCCCGGTCACGCGCCCGGTCTTGCCGCGCACCAGTTCCGGGACATCGGGGTTTTTCTTTTGCGGCATGATGCTGGAGCCGGTGCAGAAGCGGTCCGGCAGATCGATAAAATCAAACTGTGCGGAGGCCCACAAAATCAGTTCCTCCGAGAAACGTGACAGGTGGGTGATCACCAGCGCTGCATTGGCGCAGAATTCAATTACGAAGTCCCGGTCACTGACGGCATCCAGTGAATTCTCCGCTGGCGCGTCAAAGCCCAGCAGTTTTGCCGTGTAGTGCCGGTCAACGGGAAAGCTGGTGCCGGCCAGTGCGGCGGCACCGAGCGGCATGACGTTGACACGCTTGCGAGAGTCCCTTAGCCGTTCGCGGTCACGTTGCAGGTTTTCAAACCAGGCCAGCATGTGGTGGCCGAAAGTGACCGGCATGGCCACCTGCAAATGGGTGAAGCCGGGCATGATGGTGCCGGCTTCCCGTTCGGCCAGGTCCAGCAGACCGGTTTGCAGGCGTAACAGTTCGGCGCAGGCGGCATCAATCTGGTCGCGCAGGTAGAGTCGCAGGTCGGTGGCGACCTGGTCGTTACGTGAGCGGCCGGTGTGCAGTTTCTTGCCCGCCTCGCCGATCAGGGCCGTCAGACGTGCCTCGATATTCATGTGCACATCTTCGAGGCCGACCGACCACTCGAACTCACCGGCTTCGATCTGTTTTTCTATGCTATCCAGACCACCGAGGATGGTGTCGCGTTCAGCCCCGGTGATGACATCGACCTTCGCCAGCATGCGCGCGTGCGCCCGCGAACCCTCGATATCGTAGCGGTACAGCCGCTGGTCGAAGGTGACGGAGGCGGTGAAGGCTTCCACGAAAGCATCGGTGGATTCGGTAAAGCGACCGCCCCAGGGCTTGTCGCTGCTCGGTTTGTTGGTCATATCGGTGCAGGTGGCGGTTAACGGGGTCGCCAGTATACCTCAAAGACCTGATAACACTGGCCGATATACCGCCATGGGCCAGGTAAATTCGAAAAATCCGTTGGAGTCATCGCAGGAAACCCTGTTCCTGCCCAGCTTCTGTGATATCCGCCTGGTGTTTGCCGTGGTGGTGATCGCCGAGCTAATGGCCTTCGTGCTGGTGCTGGCCAACGGGCGTGCCGACCCCTGGAACGATCTCGGGCTGGTGTCATTGTTCGTGCAGTGGATTGCCCTCAGTAGCGCAGCGGCGCTGTGCCTGGCCCGCCCGCTGCTGGTCAGGATCAGCAGTACCGCGGCCGTGCTGGCCAGCTACCTGCTGCTGTTGTTAATTACCGTGGTCATCAGTGAACTGGCCTGGCATATGGGCGGTATTGCGCAGGCCGGTGGTCATGTGGGACATATCGAATTTCTGTTTCGCAACACGGTGATCAGCACCATCGTCAGTGGCCTGGTGTTGCGCTACCTGTTTGTGCAGCACCAGTGGCGCCAGCAGATCCAGGCCGAGGCGCAGGCGCGTGTGCAGGCCTTGCAGGCGCGTATTCGCCCGCACTTCCTGTTTAACAGCATGAACAGTATTGCCGCACTGACCGGCAGCGACCCGCGGCGTGCAGAGATGGCGGTACAGGACCTGTCCGACCTGTTCCGCGTAACGCTGCGCGATGCCTCGGAACGCGTGCTTCTGGAAGAAGAAATCGATGTGGCCGAACGTTACCTGCGCATGGAAAGTCTGCGCCTTGGCGAGCGCTTGCGGGTGGAGTGGGATATCGAGCGTTTGCCGCGCAAGCGCCGGGTTCCGTCGTTGATTCTGCAACCGCTGCTGGAAAATGCCGTGTATCACGGTATTGAAGCCCTGCCACAGGGAGGGTGCATCAGCATCCATGGGGCGGCGGAAGGCAAGCGCGTAGTGATCACGGTGCGTAATCCGCGCGCCACCCAGGGTATTGCTTCACACCGCAAGGGAAATCGCATCGCGCTGGATAACATCCGTCAGCGTCTGCAGCTGGCTTTCGGAAGCCAGGCCGGTGTGGCGCTGAGGGAAGTGGACGATGCCTTTGAAACCACCTTGTATTTCCCGCGGGAGAAAGTGTCATGAAGTGCCTGGTCGTGGATGACGAGGCGCTGGCGCGCGAACGCCTGTCGCGATTGCTGGATCAGCTGGAAGATTGCCAGGTCTGCGGCGAGGCGGCGGACGGCCAGCAGGCGCTCGGCCAGGTTCAGGCCCTGGCGCCGGAACTGGTATTGATGGATATCCGCATGCCGGGCATGGATGGCCTGGAAGCAGCGCGCCACCTGTTAAAGCTGGAAAACCCGCCTGCCGTGGTGTTTACCACAGCGTATGGCGATCACGCGCTGGAGGCGTTTGACACACAGGCCATCGACTACCTGCTCAAGCCGATTCACCCCGAACGCCTGCAACAGGCGCTCGACAAGGCGCGGCGGCTGAGTCCTGCGCAGCTGGACGAGGTCGGGGACGGTGAAGGCCGTGTACGCACCCACCTGTGTGCGCGTAATCGCGGTAACCTGGAACTCATCCCGGTGGATGAGATCGCTTACCTCCAGGCCGATCAGAAATACGTTACGGTCTGTTCGGCGACACAGAAAATTCTCATCGAGGACGCGCTCAAGGCGCTGGAACAGGAATTTGCTGACCGGTTTATGCGTATTCACCGTAATGCGCTGGTCGCCACCCGGCTCATTCGTACGCTCGAAAAGGACAGCCAGGGCCGTTGCCGGGTGGTGCTGGAAGGTATTGAAGAGCGCCTTGAGGTCAGCCGCCGCCTGTTACCCGAGGTCAGGCGGCTCATCCGCAAGGGAGCCTGAAGCGGTTATTCGCAACGCCCCAGCTCGCGTAGTCGATCGCGTGACTGGTCCAGCGCCGCATCAAGATAACCGCCATAGAAATCCAGCGAGGCGACACCGACCAGGCGTTTGGCGATTTCCTCGCCGTGGCTGTCGACAAACAGCAAGGTTGGTGTGACGTGCACCTTATAGCGGCCAGCGATGCGGGCAGCGTCAGTCGTGTGTTGGTCAAAATCCTGTAGTGCGCGGCTGTTATCGATCATCAGCTTGCGCATCGTTACCCGCGCTGTGTAGGCCTGGTCGAGCAGCGTCGGGGCGAGGATTTCGCGTTCCAGTAGCGCGCAGTAGTGGCAGTATTCGGCAGCAAATTCCAGTAACACGGGGGCACAGCGCTGTTCGGCCTGGTAACCGGCTTTGCCCAGGTCCTGCGCCAGTGGTACCCCGGCCCGTGCTGCGGAGGCGGCCAACAGAAAAATCATCGCCGCAATACCCGACCACTTGCACCACTTGTCTATCACTCGCTATGCTCCTCAACCTGTTCCGGCCCGGGGGTTCCCGGTCTCGGGCAATCAAATCAGCCGTTTTCAATGTCCCAGCAGCGCAGGTAGCCATGACAGATTCCACACTTCGTATCGCAACCCGCAAGAGTCCGCTGGCGCTCTGGCAGGCCAATCACGTGCGCGATGCCTTACTGGCACGGCATCCCGAGCTAGGCATCGAACTGGTCACCATGAGCACCCAGGGTGACAAGATACTCGATACGCCACTGGCAAAAGTCGGTGGCAAGGGCCTGTTTGTCAAGGAACTTGAGACTGGCATGCTGGAAAGACGCGCCGACCTCGCCGTACATTCCATGAAAGACGTCCCGGTGGAATTCCCCGAAGGCCTCGGCCTGGCGGCCGTTCTGCCGCGTGAAGATCCGCGTGACGTACTGATTTCAAACGAATATTCCAGTATTGAAGGCTTGCCGCAGGGCGCCCGGGTGGGTACCTCCAGCCTGCGTCGTCAATGTCAGTTGCGGCGTGTGCGGCCGGATCTTGAAGTGCTCGACCTGCGCGGAAACGTCAATACCCGGCTCGCCAAGCTGGATAATGGCGATTATGACGCCATCCTGCTGGCCGCTGCGGGTGTCAGGCGCATGGGCTGGGAAGCGCGGATTACCGAGCTGCTGGCGCCTGAGCAGTTTGTTCCGGCGATCGGCCAGGGGGCTATTGGTATCGAAATCCGCGTCGATGATACCCGCGTGCGGGCCTTGATCGAGGAACTGAACGACGCTCAGACCGCCACCCGCATCCGTGCTGAGCGCGCTCTGAATGAAGCTTTGCAGGGCGGCTGCCAGGTGCCCATTGCCGGCTATTCGGAAATCAGTCACGGCGTGATCGTGCTGCGTGCGCTGGTTGGGCGGCCGGATGGCAGTGAAATGGTACAGGGTGTGATCAGTGGTCGGCCGGAAGATGCCGTGGAACTCGGCCAGGTGCTGGCTGAAGACCTGCTGTCGCGCGGGGCGCGGCAGATTCTCGATGATGTCTATGCCGAGGGCGACGGATGACAGAAACGCCGGACCCGGTAACCGGCCCCTTGCGGGACTGCGGCGTGCTGGTGACGCGGCCGGCGCACCAGGCGACCGGGTTGTGTCGGCGCATTGAACAGCTCGGTGGTCGCGCCACGCCATTCCCGGTACTGGAGATCACCGCACCGAAAGACACTCGCCCACTTGACGCCTGTATCAACCGGCTGGATGACTTTGATCTGGCCATCTTTATCAGCGCCAATGCGGTGGAGCGTGCCTTGCCACGTCTTCTGGAACAGCGTGACTGGCCGACCGGGGTTGATATCGCCGTGATCGGCCGGCGGTCTGCCGAGGCGCTGGAAACCTTTGGCCTGCACGCCGACCTGTGTCCGGCGCGCCGTTTCAACAGCGAGGCACTGCTGGAGCTGGAGGCCTTGCAGGATGTTTCCGGTCAGCATGTGGTGATTTTCCGCGGTAATGGCGGGCGTGAGCTCCTGGCGGATACCCTGCGCGAACGTGGTGCACAGGTGGAGTATGTGGAAGCCTATCGGCGTTCCCGGCCGCAGGCGGATAGTGCGGCGCTGGTCCAGGCCTGGCATGAAGGTCGCATTGATGTGGTGCAGGTCAACAGTGTTGAGAGCCTGGAAAACCTGTTCGCGATGCTCGACGACGCGGGCCGGGCGCTGTTACGGCAAACCCCGTTGCTGGTGGTCAGCGAACGTATGTTGCCGGTTGCCGAACGCCTGAGATTTTCGCTGCCGCCGATTCTGGCCGCGAATGCCACAGATGACGCAGTACTGGACGCCCTGACCGCGTGGCGCCGCTGAAAGCGTTTGGCGGTGCTGCGTCCTCATATCCGGTACAATTCCACCCATCGTCAACCATCCACATACCGTGACCCGTGAGCTGCCATGAGCCAGTCAAAATCTACTCTGCCCGAGAAGCCTACCGGCGACGACAGCCGCACTGATGACAGCATTGAGGCGCCAGAGCCCGTCGAAGTGCAGGGCGGGCAAGGCCGGCGCGGTGCACCATTAGCGCTGGTCTTTGCGTTGCTGGCGCTGGGTATTTCCATTGGACTGGCGGTTGGGGGCTACTTTATCTGGAGTCAGTTCCAGCGGCTGACCGGTGAGCAGGCCGGGATTGCGCCGCGCCTGGAACAGAAAGTCCAGCCGCTGCAAGCCGGTTTGCAGGCGATACGCGATGACTGGCAGGGCGGGCGTCGTGAGACAGCACAAAAACTGGCCGCATTGAGTGAGGCACAAGGCACAACGGGTGAGCGACTCAATCGTCTCGCTGCGCTGGTGGATCGTAGCGAACTGGGCTGGACACTGGCGGAAGTTGAGTATTTGCTACGCATAGCCAATGAAAGTCTGCAACTGCGCCGGGACAGGCTTACCGCCGTCGCCGCACTGAAAGGCGCCGATGCGCGACTGCGTGAGCTGGCTGATCCACAGCTACTGCCGGTTCGCGAACAACTGGCGCGTGAACTGAATGCCTTGCGCGAAATACCGGATGTTGATGTCGATGGTATGTCACTCCGGCTGGCTGACAGTTCGCAGCAGGTGGAAAAACTGCCGGTCAGCGGGAGCCACTATGAACCACCGCAAGCGGAGACAAAGCACCCTGACGCCACGCAGGCGGCGCATAGCTGGAAGGATTTACCGCACGTCATCTGGTCAGCCATCACCAGGCTGTTTCGTGTCCGTGAGCACGACAAACCGGTCGGCCCGTTGTTGCCGCCGGAACGCGCCTGGTTCCTGAAGGAAAACCTGCGCCTGCAACTGGCGGCCGCACGCCTGGCGCTGTTACGCGAGGATCAACCGGCCTATCGACAAGCGTTGGTGACATCCACCGCCTGGTTGAAACAGTGGTTTGACACAGAGGACCCGGCCGTTACGGCCATGGCAGGCGAGCTCGATCAGCTGGCAACGGTGGATATCCACCCGGCCCTGCCGGACATTTCCCGCTCGTTACAGGTATTGCGTGAGGTACGGAAGCAGCAGGAGCGACTGGCCGAACCCGCTGAAACACCGGCGGCGTCAGCACCGGAAAAGGCCGGCAGTCAAGACGCTGCAAGCAAGCCGTCGTCGCAGGAGGCACCCGCAGCGGCACAGGAGGCAACGCCATGAAAGCCTTGCTGGTCGGCATGCTGGTATTGCTGCTGTCGGTAGCCGCTGCGTTGTTTGCATTACCGGACCCCGGCTATGTGCTGATCGGTTACGGCAAGGTCAGTGTGGAAACCTCACTGGTGGTTTTCCTGGTCGTCTTGTTGCTGGCCTATCTGGCTTTGCGCATGCTGGCCGCTGTCTGGCGTGCGCCGGTGCAGTTGAGACACTGGTCGGGCCAGCGTCAGTTACAAAAGTTATCGCAGCGCTATGATGCGGCTGTGATCGAACTCGTCAGCGGTAAACTGGAACGCGCCGAACGTCAGCTCGGCCGCCTGGTTGACGACACGCGTGCGCCGCTGGCGGCCTGCCTGTCGGCGGCGCATGCCGCCAGCCGGCTGGGTGCGGATGATCGTCGTGACCGCTATCTTGACGTGGCACTGAAACGTTTCCCTGCGGCGGCAGCGGCGATTTTTCTGGTGCGGGCCGAATTACAACTGGCGCGCGCCCAGTTTGACCAGGCCCAGACAACCCTCGAACACCTTAACACCTTGATGCCGCCCAACCGCGACCTGTTGCGCCTTCAGATGCAGCTTTGCATGGGTCAGCAGGACTGGGAAAAACTGCGTGAGCTGTTGCCTGACCTGCGACGCAGCGAGGTGCTGGATCATGACAGCTGGCAGCGCCTGGCGGTACAGGTCTACCGGGAAAGCATCGACGAGCTTACGGCGGCGCGTGATATCGACACCTTAAAAAACGGCTGGTCACAGTTACCACCTCCGGTTCGCCAGGATCGCGCATTACTGGCGTTATATATTGAACAGCTGGTGAATCTTGGAGAACACGGCCAGGCAGAAAACCTGCTGCGTGAACAGCTCGCGGATAACTGGGATGAACAGCTTGTCTATTTGTACGGTGAACTTGAGGGCTGTGAAAGCATGGCCCAACAGAACACCGCAGAGGCATGGCTGGCACAACACGATAAAGACGCCGTGTTGCTACTGTCACTGGGCAAGATCAGTTTGCGTAACCAGTTATGGGGCAAGGCGCGCAGTTACCTGGAAGCCAGTATCGGTGTACAGCCGACACCGGAGGCCTACCGCCTGCTCGGCGATTTACTGGAACAACTTGAAGACCCGGATACAGCGGCTGACTGTTATCGCAAGGGCCTGGCGTTACCGGCGCAGCTGAGGGAAACGCCCGCGCTGGCAGCGGCGGATGACACGGTATTGCAGGCGGCTGAAGCAGATCGAAGCGAAATGGTGGTGATGCAGCACTGACTAGTCAGCGGCTTTTTTATTTCGGGCAATCTTGTCCAGCACGTCCTGTGCGAATTCAAAGGCATCGGAATACATGTGATCGAGACTGGCGCCATGCTGTGCAAACACCGGCGTGGCAGCTTCGATCATGGCGGGCGGGCCACTCATGTAAATGTCGTAGTCACCGAGATCCGTGCAGGCTTCCAGCAGTGCATCCATGACCAGACCGGTTTTGCCTGTCCACTGGTCTTCCACCTGGGGGTCAGACAGGACCGGCGTGTAGTGAAACCGGTCATTGTTTTCCATCCAGCGTTGTGGCTCGTCCTGCAGGTACAGGTCCCGTCGTGAGCCAACACCCCAGAACAGGCGCATGGGCCGGTCAAAGCCAATGTACTGGGCGTGGTCGATGATGCCCTTGAGCGGCGCGATACCCGTGCCGCCGGCCATCATCAGGATCGGCCGCGGTGAATGCTCGCGCAGGTAAAAGGAACCCAGCGGCCCCTCGATGCGCAGCAGGGCGCGATCCTTCATCTCGTCGAATACATGGCCGGTGAATGAACCACCCGGCACATGGCGGATGTGCAGTTCCAGGTATTCATCCTGGTGTGGTGCGTTGGCAATGGAGAAGGCGCGTCGGCGCCCATCCTTGAGGATGAACTCGATATACTGGCCGGCCAGAAACTGCATGCGTTCGGTTTCCGGAAGCTTCAGGCGGACCCGCATTACGTCGTGCGAGAGGCGTTCCAGGTGCTCGGCGCGGCAGGGCAGCGTCTTGATGGTAATGTCGGCATCGACGCTGACTTCGCGCACGTTCAGGCGCAGGTCACTGCGTGCATGGGCCTGGCAGATAACGACCTGCCCGGGTTCGATGGCAATTTCCGGTTCGCCGTCGGGATAGGCTACTTCACCGGACAGCAGGTCGGCGATGCAGGAGCCACAGGCGCCATTGCGACAACCATAAGGCAGACCGATGCCATGGCGCAGGGCGGCGTCAAGCAGGCTCTCGCCTGCTTCTACGGTGAACCTGTGTCCGCTGGATTCGATCTTAACCTCAAAGGTCATGGTGAGTTCTCTTGATGAAAGGCGGCATTCTCGTTGATTTCAGGCAACAGGTAAACGTATGAATACTGTGCTAATCCCGGGTCAGTGGCAGCTTTCACCAGGCATGACGGGTAAAAGTGACGCGAGGATGTGCGGTGCTAGCCTGAGCTGGAACCCGGTTTGACGAAGGGCGTCACCGTGCCATTTTTGTCCCGGGCAAAAACCAGAGGCTGCGGCTTGTCGATAGCGTAACCCTGCGCGAAATCCACACCAATACTGGCCAGTACACCAAGGATGGCACTGTCTTCGACATATTCTGCAATGGTCTGGATGCCCATGGAATGGCCAATCTGGTTAACGGCCTCAACCATGGCGCGGTCTACGGGGTCGTGCAGCATATCGCGAACGTAACTGCCGTCGATTTTGAGATAGTCCACCGGGAGCTGTTTTAGGTAGGCAAATGATGACATGCCACTGCCGAAGTCATCCAGCGCAAACTGACAGCCCATCCCGTGCAGCAGGCGCATGAATTCCAGCGCAATGTCAAAATTTGCAATGGCTGCAGTTTCTGTGATTTCAAAGCAAATCTGCTCTGGTGGTACCCCGCTGTCGTGAATCAGGTCGACGACACTGGAAAGAAAGCTGTGTACGGTGAGCGATTGCCCTGACAGATTGATGGCCATGATGATGCCGGACTGACGATGGCGGACTTCAGCCGCCAGCCATTGCAGCGAGCGTTTTATGACCCACGTATCGATAGCAGGCATCAGGCCATAACGCTCGGCGGCGCCCATGAAGCGGTCCGGGGGGATGATGATTTGCCCTTCCTCGTCCAACATTCTCAGTAGCAGTTCGGTATGTGATTCGCACTGTTCACTGCAATGCACAGGTACAATTGTTTGGCGGTAGAGGATAAAACGGTCTTCCCTGAGTGCTGCCCGGATACGGCCTACCCAGCGCATTTCACTGCGGTGGCGTTTCAGTTCGTGGTCATCGGGTTCGCTGACGTGTACCCGGTCGCGGCCCTGCTCCTTGGCGGCATAGCAGGCAACATCCGCAGAGGACAGTGCTTCCGCCACACTCTGGGTCGATGTCGAGAGGGGAACAATACCGATGCTGGCGCCAATCTCGAAGGATTTTCCATCCCACATAAAATGTAGTGCGCGGATAGACTCACGAATCTCACTGGCGAGTTTTTCCGCATCAGCCATGGTGCAGCCCTGTAACAAAATGCCAAATTCATCACCACCCAGTCGTGCCACGGTATCACTGTCACGGAGCTTCTTTTGCAACAGCGTTCCGAGTTCACGTAGCAGTTCATCGCCGGCGGTATGGCCGCAGGTATCGTTAACAATCTTGAACTGGTCGAGGTCGATGTAGCACAAGGCATAGTGGCTGCTGTCGCTGTGTGTGTTATCCAGCGCCTGTTGAATGCGTTGTTCGAATTCACAACGGTTGAGCAGGCCGGTTAGCGCGTCATGCGTTGCCTGGTGAGACAGTTGTCGGGTCAGTGCGCGTGTCTGGCGTACGTCATCGAAAACCAGCACGGCGCCGACGGTCTCCCCCGCCGCATCGTGCATGGGCGCTGCTGATTCATCGACTGCGATTTCCTTTCCATCCTTTCGAACCAGCATGCGCCCCTGCAGGTTGCGTTCGACCTGATTGTTACGCAGGCAGTTTATGATGGCGCAGGGTATAGATTCGCCGGACCGCTCATCCATAAGGTGGATAATGTCATCAACGGGAAGACCAGTGGCCTCCTGTTGTGTCCAGCCGGAAAGTTCTTCCGCCACCGGGTTCATGAATCGGATCTTTCCACCCTGATCGGTGGTGATAACGCCTTCCGCAATAGAGTTCAGTGTCACTTCAGCGCGTTGTTTTTCATGGAACAGCGCGTGTTCGCTGGCGTGCGCGCGCTCCAGAGCCTCTCCAAGTTCCAGCTGGCGCGCCTGCAGTGTTGCCATGGCCTTGTTGATGAAGCGTGAGAGATAGCCGAATTCATCGGCCCGTTTTTCGTCAAAGCGGGCATTATTTCCCTGCGAGCAGGATTCGGCGGTTTTAATCATCTGGTGGAAAGGACGGGTAATAACGTTTTGCAGTATCCACTGTATGACCAGTCCGAAGATAAAGAAACTGATGCCGAGTACGAGTATGAGTCGCTTTTTCTGTTTCAGCAGCGCCAGCGTGGCGTTGTCCTGGTAGATGGTGATAACAGCTTCCAGTGTCCTGCCACCAGTGGACACGGTGGTCGGAAATGCGGCGGTATAGCTGTCGAAATCAGCCGGGATTGCGCCGAACAAAGCGCTATCAACACCACGTTCGATACGGATTGCGGCGATACCCTGATCCCGCATGATAGACAGGAAGCGGGGACGCAGGGCAGACAAGGGCGCGTTGGTGTTGTTGTCGAGTATCTGCTGGGTTGAAAATGTTGCCTGCCGGGATATGGATTGGTGTTCCAGCATCGCGATGCGTTCCATCCACGGCACGGCCGCAGCAACCATCATTATGCCAATGGCAACCAGCCCCCAGAAGATGATGCCGGCAATCTTGAGTGGTAGTCCGATCTGGATGGTTGGTTTGGACTCCGTGGTTTTCACCTGAGGCCAGACCATTTCAGCGCCAGGAACATCGGGCAAACCCCACTGACGCCAGCGCCAAGGATGGCGAATCCCATAAACCAGGGAACGAACCATAGTGCATCCGGGAAAACAACCACGCTGATCACCAGCACGATAGCAACCAGCAGGCGCCAGCCACGTTCGGCTTCAAAGGCGGTACGGGTATGAAAACCGATGCCCAGCGAGCCTTCGTTGGGGCTGGGTGCCTCAAGGCTGCGAAGTCGTGATACCAGCAAGGGAATACGGAGGTTGGTCATACCCTCAAAAACAGCCATGCCGACCAGTGCATAGATCATTGGGTAAAGATCGAAGTACAGCGCAATCAGTAGTAGTAGTCCAAATAACAGTCGGTAGAGCCGATTACTCATGGCTTAAGCCTCCTCACAGTCCGGGCTTGTATCGGGTAGAGCTTAGTGCAATACCTGCTTGATGCAAAAATCACACCCATTCTGTCATGCGGCACGCGCCGGGAATACCTGTCAACGCAATGGCAGTTTGTGTGTCTGGAGGCGGGTATGAGGTTGAGTGAATGTCTATACCCGTCAGAGACTTGACGTTTTCCGGGGTAGTCGTGTTCCCTGCGGGTACGGGGTAAAGACCGGGATTGTTTGGCCGTTACCGGAGTTGGATCAACACCGGAATTCGGAATGGAGAGGAATACAACATGGCAATTTTTGGGCGTACACGTGCACAGCTGGTCGATGCCGAGAATGAAATTTCACGCCTGAGCAGTCAACTTGCCGACAAGGATGCCGCGCTGGAAGCGATGCAGGGACAACTGGACGCCGCAATCATCGAGCAGGAGCAGATGGCGGCAAAGCTGCAAATGGCGGATGGCCTGTACCGGAATTTCCATCATTTTGGCAACAGCCTGGGTGCGCTTCAATCGACGCTGGCACAGCTGGCGACCAGCCTGGCAAGTGAGAAGACAGTCGCCATCAAGGCGGCAAGCGTCTCTGTCGATGCGCGCAAAGGTACTGAATTGATGGTATCGAATCTGCGCCAGGTGGCGTCTACGGTAGACCAGGCGGTGAGTAATGTCGAGGGCCTGAACGAGCGTGCAGATGCTATCGGTAATATCGTCAACCTGATTACCGAGATTTCCGAGCAGACCAACCTGCTGGCTTTGAACGCGGCTATTGAGGCGGCGCGCGCCGGTGAACACGGCCGTGGTTTTGCGGTAGTGGCGGACGAGGTGCGCAACCTGTCCAAACGCACCAACGAGGCGACACAGGAAATTGCCTCGCAGGTGTCAAAGATTCAGGAAGAAACCAGCGCCACTCAGGAAAAAATGTCCACCATGGCGGAGCAATCGTCCGAGCTGAGCCATATTGGCAATGATGCCAGTTCCGGTATGGGTTCCATCCTTGAACTGTCCAGGGATATGGAAGGCGTTATTTCCGCCGGCGCCTTGCGCAGCTTCGTGGAACTCGCCAAGACCGACCACCTGGTGTACAAGTTTGCCGTTTACCAGATCATGATGGGCGTGTCGGACAAGAGTATTGACGAGTTCGCCGACCATACGCGTTGCCGTCTGGGGCAATGGTATTACGAGGGCGAAGGACACGGTTGCTTTAGCAGGTTGCCCGGTTATCGCGAGCTGGAAGAACCGCATCGCGGCGTTCACCGCCATGCGCTGGAGGCGCTGGCCCAGTACCACGAGGGCAATATTGATCAGGCGCTGCGTGAACTGGAAGGTATGGAAATGAACAGTATGCAGGTCCTGCGGTTCCTGGAGGAAATGGCGGCCAGCGCCGAAGGGGATAACACGCTGTTATGTGAGTCGGCCTGATAGCCGATCAATGGAGAATGTCATGGATGCAGCATTATCGGATCGTTTATTTACGCCCTACACCCGTTTGCTGGACACGCTGTTCAGCCGGGTGGTGGTGACTGGCCCGAAAGACCTGCTGGCTGCCCCGGGAGGACTCCTGTCACCACCGCAAGGTGACCCTGGAACATTTGCACAGTCTGCGCCAGCGACAGCGGATAGCGCGAAACTGGG
>CAYYAP010000006.1:0-8937 GCA_964469575.1 uncultured Thiohalobacter sp. | reverse complement strand
GCAACCGGGTCAGGTGAAACGCCTGATAATAGCGCGGCTGAAGTTGCTCCGACGGGCAGCGTCGCGACACAGGCCGGCTTTGTTGCCGCCAGCTATACATCACGCCAGAGCACCTCACTGGTGATTAATACGCGGGAGGGTGACCGGGTCACAATCGATATCACCAAACAGGCAACATCATCACGTACGGAAGTTGCCGGGAGTGCCGGCAATGCAGGGTTCAGCAGTGTTCAGAACAGCCGTCAGGCCAGCGTAAATTTCACCTTCAGTGTGGAAGGTGAGCTTAACAAGGATGAAAGAAAAGCCATTGACCAGCTTGTCAGGCGCATCGACAAGGTATCTGAAAAGTTTTTTGACGGTAATGTTCAGGCCGCATTTAACAAGGCGGCCAGCCTCAAATTCGATGGTGAGGAACTGGCGGGTTATTCATTGAAGCTGGACAGCAGTCAGACTTACCGTGCGGTTGCGGCTTATCAACAATCACAGCCGGTTGCAGCAAAACAGCCCGATGCGGCTGCAGCCACCGCCAGCCTGGGTGATGCAGCGGCGCTGGGCGGCGAGGTACGGGGTTTGATTGATACGGCAGCGGCGACGACGCCACTGGCCAGTCCGGCCAACGTTGTGGCGGATATTTTTACCACGCTGACCAATGACCGTGCATCGGCATTTGGTCTGGATGTGCTGAAGAACGATGCCCTGTCAACGTTGCGTGATCTGGTCAGCCGTATCGTCGATAGCCACAGGGCTGACCATGAAGATGGCACTAACGAGGATAGCGAACAGAACGATAGTCGGCATGAAGAAATTGCCGAGCGTGCCGCCTGATCGATTTTCCAGTCAGTCCAGTGGTATTCCCAGTTTGTCCCACATGGCGTCAACCCGGGCTTTGGTGTCCGCATCCATGCTGATGGGGCGCCCCCATACCCGGTCGGTTTCACCTTTCCATTTTGATGTCGCGTCCAGCCCCATCTTGCTACCGAGGCCGGATACCGGTGAGGCAAAGTCCAGGTAGTCAATCGGTGTGTTTTCTACCAGGGTGACATCGCGCGCCGGGTCCATGCGTGTCGTCATGGCCCAGATGACATCGTTCCAGTCGCGCACATTCACGTCGTCATCGGTGACAATAACAAACTTGGTGTACATGAACTGGCGCAGAAAACTCCACACGCCAAACATGACGCGTTTGGCGTGGCCGGGATACTGCTTCTTCATACTGACGCAGGCAACCCGGTAGGAACAACCTTCCGGTGGCAGATAGAAATCGGTAATTTCCGGGAACTGCTTTTGCAGAATCGGTACAAAGACTTCATTCAATGCCATACCAAGAATAGCCGGTTCGTCGGGCGGCCTGCCGGTATAGGTGCTGTGGTAAATCGGCTTGTCCCGGTGGGTGATGCAGTCAATTGTGAATACCGGGAAACGTTCCTGTTCGTTGTAATAACCGGTGTGGTCGCCAAACGGGCCTTCCAGCGCCTCTTCGCCAGGGTGTATGTGTCCTTCCAGTACAAACTCGGCACTGGCCGGTACCTGTAGATCGAGCGTGCGGCACTTGACCAGTTCGGTTTTCGCGCCGCGCAGCAGGCCGGCAAAGGCATATTCCGACAAGGCATCGGGAACCGGAGTAACGGCGGCAAGGATCGTCGCCGGGTCAGCGCCCAGCGCGACAGCCACCGGGAAAGGTTCGCCCGGGTGCGCCTGTTGCCAGTCACGGAAATCCAGCGCGCCGCCACGGTGTGCCAGCCAGCGCATGATGACCTTGTTGCGTGAGAGTACCTGCTGACGGTAAATACCCAGATTCTGCCGTTCTTTCTGTGGGCCGCGCGTCACCACCAGCGCCCAGGTGATCAGGGGCGCAGCATCTTCGGGCCAGCAGGTCTGGATCGGCAGCTTGCCCAGATCGACATCGTCTCCTTCGATAATATGTTTCTGGCAGGGGGCGGATTTTACGATTTTGGGCGCCATGTCCAGCACCTTGCGGAACACGGGCAGTTTTTGCCAGGCGTCTTTCATGCCCTTCGGGGGTTCAGGCTCCTTGAGAAAGGCCAGTAATTTTCCAATTTCCCGCAGCTCGTCAACGGAATCGGCACCCATGCCGGAAGCTACGCGCTGTGCCGTACCGAACAGGTTGGCAAGAACAGGGATATCAGAACCGAGCGGGTTCTCGAACAGCAGCGCAGGCCCGCCGGCGCGCAGGGTGCGGTCGCAGATCTCGGTCATTTCGAGTGCTGGATCGACAGGGTGGCTGATGCGCTGGAGTTGACCGGCAGCTTCCAGTTGCCTGATGAAGTCGCGTAAATCCTGGTAGTGCATGGTGGCTTCCCGAAGTTGGCCGAAATGGCAGGCTATTGTACCGGAAGCGGCGGCCCGGTCTGTAACGATCTTAATCCAGTCCACTGTGTCGGAGCAGCGCATGGATATCCGGATCGCGCCCGCGAAACTGCCGATAAAGTTGCATGGGGTCGGTTGACCCGCCCTGTTCGAGGATATTTTCCAGGAAGCGGTGACCGCTTTCACGGTTGAATACGCCTGTTTCCTCGAAGAGCGAGTAGGCATCGGCGGACAGCACCTCGGCCCACTTGTAGCTGTAGTACCCGGCTGCGTACCCTCCCCCGAAAATATGTGAGAAACCGTGTGCAAAGCGGTTGAAGTCAGCTGTCGGCACGACGGCTACCTGTTCGCGTACGGCATCAAGCATTTCATCGATACGCCTGCCCTGTGCCGGCTGGTATTCTGCGTGAAGGCGCATGTCAAACAGGGCGAATTCCAGTTGTCGTACCATCTGCATGGCGGCCTGGAAGTTTCGCGCCCCACGCAGGCGTTCGAACAGTTCGTCGGGCAGGGGTTCGCCCGTCTCGAAATGCCCGGAGATCAGGTCCAGTGGCTCACGCTCCCAGCACCAGTTTTCCATGAACTGGCTGGGTAATTCGACAGCATCCCAGGCGACGCCATTGATGCCCGATACGCTCGGGTAGTCAATACGGGTCAGCATGTGGTGCAGACCGTGGCCAAATTCATGGAACAGGGTTGTGACCTCGTTATGCGTCAGTAATGCCGGCCGGTCGCCAATGGGCGGTGAGAAATTGCAGGTCAGGTAGGCGGTTGCGACCTGCTGCTGGTCTCCGATGACCAGCCGCGAGGCGCAATCATCCATCCAGGCGCCACCGCGCTTGTTGGCGCGCGCGTACAGGTCAAGATAGAAACGGCCGCGTAAGGTTCCGCTGCGGTCATGAATTTCAAAAAAGCGTACGTCCGGGTGCCAGGTGGCGACATTCTCGCGTTCCGTTACGCGTATGTCGTACAGGCGTTCGACAACCGCAAACAGGCCCCGGATGACGCGTGTGTCCGGGAACCAGGGTTTGAGCATTTCCTGTGACAGCTGGTGGCGCTGTTGGCGTAACTTTTCCGACCAGTAGGTAATGTCCCAGGCCTGCAGTTCATAGTCGGAACCCTGAAGGCGGGCAAATTCGCGCAGCGTCTTCATGTCCTCCTGTGCCGGCTTGACAGAGTGTTCTGCGAGTTCGTTGAGGAAATGCAGTACCTGTTGCGGGGAGTCGGCCATCTTGGTCGCCAGCGAGTATTCCGCATAACTGGCGAAGCCGAGTAACTGTGCCGATTCGTGACGCAAGGCCAGTACTTCTTCCATGATGTCGGTGTTATCCCACTGCCCGGCGTTGGGGCCGGTATCCGAGGCGCGTGTCATATAGGCCGTGTAGAGTTCTTCGCGCAGCGCACGGTTATCCGCATAGGCCACTACGGGGAAGTAGGAGGGGAAGTCCAGTGTAAACAGCCAGCCCTCCCGTCCCTCCGCCGCGGCACTCTGACGCGCCAGGTCGCGTGCTGAATCCGGCAGGCCGGACAGCAGGGTTTCGTCGCTGACAGTTTTGTTCCAGCCGTGCGTGGCATCGAGCAGGTTTTCCTGGAAGCGTGACTGCAGTTCAGACAGGCGTTGCTGGATTTCACCGAAGCGTGCGCGTCCACGCGCATCCAGCGCGATACCCGTCAGGCGGAAATCACGCAGTCGATGCCGGATAGACTGTTGTTGCGCGGGATCCAGTTGGTCGAATTCAGGACTGTCGGCGATGGCTTTCACGGCCCGGTAGAGCCCTTCGTGTTGCCCCAGTTCAGTTTCAAATGCGCTGAGTTTAGGCAGGCAGGCGTTGTAGGCATCACGCAGCGCATCACTGTTGATCACGGCATTGAGGTGGCTGACCGGTGACCATACACGGTGCAGGCGATTGAGCGCCAGTTCCAGTGGCGCCAGCGTGGTGTCCCAGCTGAATGGCGGGCAGGCTTGCAACAGGCTTTCAATATGCATGCGTACTTCGGCCAGCGTCTGGTCCACGGCGGGTTCAACGTGTTCAGGTCGGATTTGGTCGAAGGCGGGTAGATCGGTTAATTCCAGTAAGGGATTCATGGTGTCTCGGCAGCTTTCCAGTAGAATGCAACCCCTGTTCAATAGCGGGGTGAATGATGAGTCAGCATTATGACCTGATTGCCATCGGCGGTGGTAGCGGCGGATTATCGGTGGCGGAACGCGCGGCCTGTTACGGCGCACGCTGTGCGGTTATCGAGAAGGGGCCGCTGGGTGGTACCTGTGTAAATGTTGGTTGCGTGCCCAAAAAGGTGATGTGGTTTGGCGCCAGTATTGCGCACACACTGGAAGACGCAGCCCATTACGGCTTTCATCTCGGCGAAAAAACATTTGACTGGCCGGCGTTGAAGACAGCGCGCGATACTTATGTACACGGCATCAATGACTGGTATCACACCTACCTGGAAGACTCGAATATCGATGAAATTGTCGGTACGGCGCGATTTGTTGATGCGCATACCCTGGAGGTGGATGGCCATCAGTATACGGCCGACCACATCGTGATTGCCCCCGGCGGTGCGCCGCTGCTGCCGGATACTCCTGGCGCCGAACTGGGTATTAGCTCCGATGGTTTCTTTGAACTGGAAGATCTGCCGCGCAGGGTTGCCGTGGTGGGTTCAGGCTACATCGCTGTGGAGCTGGCCGGTATGCTCAACGCCCTGGGCTCGGATGTCACTATGCTGCTGCGCCGGGAGCACTTGCTGCGCAACTTCGATGCCATGCTGCGCGAGAATCTCACCGAAGAAATGCTGGGTGATGGCATTGATATCCTTGCCCGCACCCAGGTCAAGGAAGTACGGCGTGTCGAGGATGGAACCCTGTGTATCGAGTGTGAGAACGGTCAGCGCCTTGAGGGTTTCGATGAGTTGATCTGGGCCATCGGTCGTTACCCCCTGACGGCCGGGCTGGAACTGGACAGGGCGGGTATCGAAACCGATGAGGAAAGGTATATTCCCACCGACAAGTTTCAGAACACCCGTGTACAGGGTGTGTATGCCATCGGTGATGTCACCGGGCGCGCGCAATTGACACCCGTCGCCATAGCCGCAGGCCGTCGTCTCGGCGATCGCCTGTTCGGTGGAATGAAAGAGCGGTATTTACCCTATGAAAATATCGCTACAGTGGTCTTCAGCCACCCGCCTATCGGCACAGTCGGCCTGACGGAAAGCCAGGCACGTGAGCAGCACGGTGAGGCGGTCAAGGTATACCAGACACGTTTTACCGCCATGTATAACGTATTTACCGAGCGCAAGCAGAAGACCGCCATGAAGCTGGTGACGGTCGGTGCGCAGGAGAAAGTGGTCGGTTGTCATGTTATCGGCCCGGGCGCGGACGAAATGTTGCAGGGTTTCGCGGTGGCAATTCGTCTGGGCGCGACAAAGAAAGACCTTGACGACACGGTGGCGATCCATCCTACCAGCGCGGAAGAGCTGGTGACGATGCGCTGAGGGTTTTGATGACAGGCTGTGTCTCTGGCATTACCCCACGCCACAGCCGGAACGATTCCGCGGCCTGCTCCACCAGCATGCCCAGGCCATCAAGCGCTTTCGCCGCCTTGCGTTCGTTGCAGTAGCGTACAAAGGCGGTGGGTTCCGTGGCGTACATCATGTCGTAGCACAGACTGTGTTTGCCGATGATGCTATCGGGCAAGGGGGGGACTTCACCCCCGAGTCCCGCCGCTGTGGCGTTGATGACAATATCAAAATCACCCTGCAGGGCATCAAACCCGCTCGCGCTGAGCCTGCCATAATCGGCAAAACGCTCAGCCAGTTCCTGCGCACGTGAGACGGTGCGGTTGGCGATGTGCAGTGATGCCGGTTGTTGTTCGAGCAATGGGAGCAGTACCCCGCGCGCCGCGCCGCCGGCGCCCAGCATGAGGATTCGCCTGTCCTTCAGGATAAATTTGTGATTGTGTGTCAGGTCCCTCACCAGGCCGGCACCATCGGTATTGTCGCCGTACAGCGAGCTGTCTTTCAGCATAAGGGTATTGACCGCACCGGCGAGTTCAGCGCGTTGACTCAGCTTGTCAGCGAGTTGCCAGGCTTCCTGCTTGAATGGCACGGTGATATTCAGTCCCTTGCCGTCCTCACGGTAGAAAAAGGTCGTTACGGCATCGGCAAACCCGTCTTCGGCTACCAGCAGGGCCTCATAACACAGTGACTGACCGGTCTGCGCGGCAAACAGGCTGTGGATTTGTGGTGATTTGCTGTGGGCAATCGGGTTGCCCATGACCGCGTAGCGATCCACGCTACCGGCTTTACTCATCCGTCATGCAGCCACTGTGCGGCGCGTTTGGCGAAGTAGGTGAGAATACCGTCGGCGCCGGCGCGTTTGAATGCCAGTAACGATTCCATCACCACGGCTTTCTCATCCAGCCAGCCATTTTGCGCGGCAGCCATGAGCATGGCGTATTCACCGCTTACCTGGTAGACAAAGGTGGGCGCGCCAAACTGGTCCTTAACGCGGCGCACGATGTCGAGGTAGGGCATGCCGGGCTTGACCATCACCATGTCGGCGCCTTCTTCCAGGTCAAGGCTGACTTCCCACAGCGCTTCGTCGCTGTTGGCGGGGTCCATCTGGTAACTGTACTTGTTGCCGCCGCCGAGGTTTGCCGCCGAGCCCACGGCATCGCGGAACGGGCCGTAGAAGCCTGAGGCGTACTTGGCGGCGTAGGCCAGAATACGGGTATTACGGTGGCCGGCCGTTTCCAGCGCGCTGCGTACCGCGCCGATACGTCCGTCCATCATGTCGGAGGGGGCAACAATATCCGCGCCGGCATCGGCGTGCGACAGCGCCTGTTTCACCAGTACTTCCACGGTTTCATCATTCAGGACATAGCCATGTTCATCGATCAGCCCGTCCTGGCCGTGGCTGGTGAAGGGGTCGAGCGCCACGTCGGTAATGACACCCAGTTCGGGCAGCTGGCGTTTCAGTTCACGCACGGCGCGTTGCGCCAGGCCGTCCGGGTTAAAGGCTTCGGCAGCATCATCGCTCTTGGCGGCAGGTGGCGTGACCGGGAACAGCGCCACGGCGGGAACGCCCAGTGCATGCAGGGTAGCGGCCTCTTCCAGCAGCAGGTCTATGCTCAGGCGTTCAACGCCCGGCATGGAGGTGACAGCTTCGCGCTGACCACTGCCTTCCAGTACAAACAGCGGACAGATAAGGTCATCGGCGCTGAGCCGCGATTCGCGCATCAGGCGGCGCGAGAAATCGTCGTGGCGCATTCGCCGCATGCGCACGCCGGGGTAGTGGCCGCGGCCGGTTTCAAATTCGGACACGTTATGACTCCCTGTTGGTCGTAGGAACCCGAGTTGCTACAGTGTACCTTGTGTGTTGTTTCAGCACTATGTTGCGGAGCCCTTACCCGGGGTGGTAACAGAGCCGTGCAGCCGTGAAAACCTGCTCAGCGAGGCCGGCGTGATCGGCCGGGTGATGTTCAAAACGGCCGCAGGCATTCCGATACGCTGGATTAGCCCGGCAGGTCAGGATCAGCAGCGAAAAACCGCCGACGTATTCCTGCCGGTAGTCGAAAATTCGGCACTTTCCCGCCAGGTCTCTGTCACCGGGGCGCCCGGGAAATGAGTATACTGTCCCCATAATTCATTTAAAAACAGTGGGATGGTGGGTGTTCGTGCAAGTTGGCACTGTGCTTGCATTCACTATAACCAGGGACGGGGAACGGCAACCAGGGAATGGCTAAAGTAATTGCCGGGTCGACCGCTACAAGGGATAAGGTCGGCAGTCCCGATCCATGGATGGAACTCGATTTGGACTGCGTCTTCCGGATGAAGGCGCATTCCAGATCAAACGATTTCATTGTTGTGTGACCGACTCCTCCGACGCTGAAAAGCGTTTTTTACCCCACCACCTCGGTGGGGTTTTTTTTGTCTGTCTGTCGGACATCAGTTCTCCAGCTCGACCATTTCAAAATCGGACTTGGACACGCCGCAGTCCGGACACTCCCAGTCTTCCGGCACATCTTCCCAGCGTGTGCCGGGCTTAATACCATCGTCAGGCCAGCCTTCGGACTCATCGTAGATAAAGCCACAGACGACACATTCCCATTTTTTCATTACCGGTTCCTTGCGTAATTCCGGGGGTAGTTTCAATTTCCTGCCGGAGTATATCAGTTGTGGAAATGCGGTTTGCCCGCTGAGTGTGGCGGGTTAAATTTTTGCGGGCTTCAGTCGCTAGTAAGCTGTGTTGTGTTGTCGACAAGCTAAATTCAATAGTTCCCCGGGGGGATTCGATGAAAAGACTGATTTCACTTGCCGTGCTGGGTTTGTTCGCCATTTTCCAGGTGCAACCGGCATTTTCCGAGCCCCAGTCGGTATTGCACTGGGTGGGCTGTGGTATTTCAAAGAAAGCCTATCTCGTTTCGCTTGCCAAAGCCTATGAGAAGAAAACCGGTATCGTAATCGATGTCCAGGGTGGCGGGGCGACGCGTGGTATTCGTGACGTGGCGAATATGACGGCTGATATCGGCGGTAGTTGCCGGCGCAAGCTGCGCGGTGTTGCCGAGGAGCGGGGGGTGGTACAGGTGCCGGTTGCGTGGGATGCGTTGG
>CAYYAP010000005.1:0-40193 GCA_964469575.1 uncultured Thiohalobacter sp. | reverse complement strand
GCAAGTCGCTCGGGATGCACATTGTTTATCTAGCCTGATATGAGAGGGTTGATATGAACACAGCTAATCACAAAGTGGGACTGGTATTACATGTTGACGACACGCTGGGCGAACCCAGACGCCTTGATATAGAACAAGCTATTGAGGAAGAGAATGGCGTATCCGCCGCAAACTTCGCAGAGCAGCGACCTCACCTTATGGTTGTTGAATACGATCCTGAGCTTACCAGCTCATTAAAGATACTGGAGCGTGTCAACCACCAAAGTGTTCATGCCGAACTGATTGGTCCGGTCTGAGAGTGCCAGGCGCCACTGTTGTCGCAACGCGCCCTGCCGTAGCGGCAACAGTGGGTGAAACGGGATGTTATAAACGCGACAATATCAGTTCGATCCCTGTCGTAAGGGAACATAAGAAAAGCCCGAGGCTCGCGCCACCGGTATAACGTTATACCTTGCTCAGGGTATTCTGGTCCGTATGGTGAAAAATAGCCTCGTTGACAGGTATCCATAACTGCGTATCTTCTTTATAGCTGAATGTCCCGTCATCGTGGATCGTTACATCGAGCAGATACTTCATGGTTTTATAGGACTCATCCAGATACCTGTTCGACAGAATCCCGTATGTCTCTGACCCCACCTCGGCAGACAGGTGGAAGCTTTTACTATCCACTTCGACATCACCACCCGCATTGATCAATACGCCACGAGGTACCATAAAGCAACGCAACACCTGTTTGTTCCCCTCATCCCACAACCAGTAACCCAGTTCTTCGTGAAATGCCTCATTCTCACCCAGACGCCATGCTGTCATTGAATAGCGCAGGCCATACAATTCCTGCGGGCCGTTTCTGACCGGGCCAAGTGGCTCGAAAACCGCTTTTTCGCGAAATTTTGTTTCCGTTTCCTTGCCGTGAACCCTGGAAACGTCAATACCCTTCTCACCTTCCCATATTCCCGACAGTGAAGCTAACGGGCCAAGACTCCTGATGATTGAATCACTCATACTTCCTCCTTGCAGCCATGTCTGATTTTCAGTTGTACTCAGCTGGACCAGCCGGCCAGGGTCAGCACTGACAACGCCACAACCCAGAGGGTTAAGGTACGCCAGACAAGACGCATGGCGGCACGCACCGGCGAGGCAACACCCTCGATCACCCCATCGTTTTCCGACAAACCCAGTGCGCCTTCACCAGTCGCGGCAAGCACCTCGACAGAACCTCCACCGCCTCGCGGCATGTCACGGTGAGCGGCGCGCCAGCCTTCAACGGCTGCATCGAAGTGGCCGCTCAACGCATAACCCAGCGCCAGCAAGCGGGCGGGAATCCATACCAGCACGCTGTACGCCCAGTCGGTGGCATCACTGTAGCCGCCCGGCTCGCGGCATTCCCGGTACAGCACGACGACGCTGCGGTACATCACGGCACCCACCGGACCCAGCACGATAAACCAGAACAGCACCGCGAACAGCCTGTCGTTCGCTTCGGTCAGCACCGCACGCGTCACCTGGTGTTCGGTGATTTCATCATCCCGCACATTGTCCCCAAGCAGCCGGCGGGCTGCCCGGATACGCAAGGCTTCATCGGTGGAATCCGCCACTTCACAGTAGGTATTGACATCAATCGCGAGGTCACGCGGCCCCAGGCAATACACAAACGTGGCGACGTAAAATAACACTCCGATCAATCCGAACAGGGCATCATGCAACCAGACCTGTAGCAGGCCGACCAGTAACCACACCGGTAGCAGCACCAGCATCAGCCCAAAGACGGTGTTCCCAACATCACCACTGAGCCGTGAATACACGGCATCCGCCCAGGCAAGGAACTGCCGGTAATGACGGTACTCGTGCAAATGCGTTAACAGACGGTCCGCAATAATGCCCAGAATGGCTGAAATCAGAGTCATGGCACCGCCACTGTGAGGAATTTGGCTAACGCTACCGGTTGCGCGCGCAGGCTGTCAAGCCAGCAGGTGACGCAGTTGCGCCCAGTCGAAGGCGGGGCCGGGATCGGTCTTTCGACCCGGGGCAATATCCGCGTGGCCAACAATGTCCTGCGCGCCGATGTCCGGGTAGCGCCTGCGCAAGCAATGGATCACCTCGGCGAGCTGCTGATACTGAACGGGTTCGTAGGGTGTTTCGTCCTGCCCTTCCAGTTCGATACCAATCGAGAAGTCGTTACAGGCCTCATGCCCCCGGTAGCTGGACTTGCCCGCATGCCAGGCGCGGCGCGAGAAGGGCACATACTGCACCTGTTCGCCATTGCGGCGTATCAGCAGGTGGGATGACACACGCAGCCCGATAATTTCAGAAAAATAGGGATGCGCTGCGGCATCCAGCTGATTACGGAAAAAATCATCGATCCACGGGCCACCATACTCGCCTGGCGGTAAACTGATGCCGTGCACAACAATCAGGGAAACCGTAGCGGGTGCCGGCCTTTCGTCGCAATTTGGCGACAAAACGCGCCGAACCCCCTCCAGCCAGTCGCCATCTTCCGTCAATTCCATTATGTTTACCGTTTAATGTCGCAGCACCATTATGGCGTGCCGGCTTGTTCCGTTACAATGCGACCCGGTTTTGTTATTCAGGCAGCTTCAGGAGTTTTTGTGAAATCGATCATTCTTTCCCTCGCCCTCACACTGGGCGTACTCGGCCAGGCCATGGCTGAAACCCGCTATGTCAGCGACCGGCTGGAAATCCAGATGCGCGCCGGCAAGGGCAACCAGTTCCGCATCCTGCACAGCCTGCCCAGCGGGACGCCACTGGAAATTCTCGAAGTCGACAAGCAAAACCAGTATTCCCGGGTGCGTGCGCCGGATGGCGTGGAAGGCTGGGTACTGAATCATCTGCTGATGTCCGGCCCTTCGGCGCGTGACCGGCTGGCCAGGGCAGAGAAAAAGCTGGCCAGACTGGAACTGGAAAACAGCAAGCTGAAAACCTCACTGGCGAAACTGCGCAAGGCCAAGGGCAGCACGGACCAGCAACGCAATTCGTTTCAGAAACAGGCCAACAAGCTCGGCCAGGAACTGGAACGCATTCGCCACACTGCTTCGAGCGCACTGGCAATCGACGCCGAAAACAGGGAGCTGAAAAGCAAGATCGTGGGTTACGAACGCCAGTCGCAAAGTCTGTTACAGGAAAATCAAAGCCTGAAAGACCGCACTGCACGCGACTGGTTTATGGTCGGTGCAGGCGTCATTCTGCTGGGCATGATTATCGGCCTGATTATCCCCCGCATTCGCTGGCGCAAGAAATCCAGCTGGGACTCGCTGTAGGAGCGGGCTTGCCCGCTCCTACGGGATGCTATTCGTCCGTCACACAACCGTGTGAGGCGTCCTTCACGCTCTTGATGTACTTGTACAGGGTACCGCGTGTTGCCGTGTAGGCCGGCATCTGCCATTCGGCGCGACGTTTTTCCATGTCTTCGTCACTGACATTGACGTTGAGGCTTTGCGTGCCGGCATCGATGCTGATGATGTCGCCGTCGCGTATCAGGCCAATCGGCCCACCTTCCTGGGCTTCCGGCACCACGTGACCAATAATAAAACCGTGTGAACCACCGGAGAAACGCCCGTCGGTAATCAACGCGACATCCTTGCCGAGGCCAGCACCCATAATGGCCGAGGTCGGGGTGAGCATTTCCGGCATGCCGGGACCGCCCTTCGGCCCTTCATAGCGAATCACCACGACATCGCCCTTTTGTATCTCGCCGTTTTCCAGGCCAGCCAGCATGGCTTCCTCACGATCAAACACGCGCGCCGGACCAGTGAATGCCAGGCCTTCCTTGCCGGTAATCTTGGCCACGGAACCGCCGGGGGCGAGGTTGCCCCGGAGAATCTGGATGTGTGCCGTTTTCTTGATCGGTTTATCGACAGGCATAAATACTTCCTGTCCGGCGGTCAGTCCCGGTACGTCGGCCACATTTTCACCCAGTGTCCTGCCGGTCACAGTGAGGCAGTCAGGATTCATCAAATCCTGCTCCAGCAGGTATTTGATCACCGCCGGCGTTCCGCCAACCTTGTGCAGGTCTTCCATGACATATTTACCCGACGGCTTGAGGTCGGCCAGGAAGGGCACACGGTCACTGACTTTCTGGAAATCATCGATCGTCAAGGGCACATCCACGGCGCGCGCCATCGCAACCAGATGTAATACCGCATTCGTGGAACCCCCCAGCGCCATCACAATCACCATGGCGTTTTCAAACGCCTCGCGGGTCATGATATCGCGCGGCTTGATATCGTGTTCCAGCAGGTAGCGGATGGACTGGCCGGCCTGTAAACATTCCTCCAGCTTGCCGGGGTCAATCGCCGGTATGGAAGAACTGTAAGGCAAACTCATCCCCATGGCCTCGATGGCCGAGGCCATGGTGTTGGCCGTATACATGCCGCCGCAGGCGCCGGCACCCGGGCAGGAATGGGCGACGATCTGCTTGCGCTCTTCGTCATCGATCTTGCCGGCGATGTATTCACCGTAACTCTGAAACGCCGACACCACGTCGAGCGTGGCATTCTTCCAGTGGCCGGGTTTGATGGTGCCGCCATAGAGCATCAGCGCCGGCCGGTTCACACGCCCCATCGCGATCATTACGCCGGGCATGTTCTTGTCACAGCCAGGGATGGCGATATTGGCGTCATACCACTGTGCGCACATCACGGTCTCGATAGAGTCTGCAATGATGTCACGCGACTGCAGCGAATAGCTCATCCCGTCGGTCCCCATGGAAATACCGTCACTCACGCCGATGGTATTGAATCGCAAGCCAACCAGACCGGCTGCCTGTACACCCTCTTTCACCTTGGCGGCCAGATCGTTGAGGTGCATGTTGCAGGTGTTGCCTTCCCACCAGACACTGGAGATGCCCACCTCAGCCTTGCCCATATCCTCGGGTTTCATTCCCGTACCCACCAGCATCGCCTGCGAGGCGCCCTGCGAGCGGGGTTCAGTGACACGGGCGCTGTAGCGGTTCAGTTTGTCAGCCATTTTCCTTCCTCTTGGCGCCTGAACGGCGCTGTTTGCAGCAAAGCGGAACATTGTACCGGGCAAACCACGGCCCTCCAATGGTCTGTGGACGCAAGACCCTGACATGCCACACTGGACAGTCGTCCAGACTTAACGTTTTTTTCACCCGTCACAGGAACCCCGCCAAATATACGTCTCCAACTTTATCGATAACTATATGTTTTTATATAATAATAAAAACCTGTCGCACAAAAGGAACTATGAAACGCTACACTTGCCTGAGAAACGCATTGCCCTGAAGGCATCATCCGCAAGTTACCGGGGTTTGGCGTCCGGCATAGAGGCATACAGAAGCAGGTTTACATATACGGCCGCAGTAAATGAATAAAATTCTGCAAGAGACAAAACCATGAAAATTTGTTACTCCCTGCTCGCAGTCGTCCTGTCACTCAGCACAACAGGAACCTGGGCAGGCATAGGTGGGGCTGCAATCGCCGCCCCCGAAGCCGCAAGGCAGAGTATTCCTGACATCAAACCCACACCAATACTCGATGCGCTTGCACGGGATGACATGGCTACCGTCAACAAGATGCTGGATGCCAGCGGCAACCCGAACGAGACCAACGTTGCCGGTCTCTCGTTACTGATGATTGCCACCCACAAGGGTAAAACTGAACTATTTGATCGCCTGATCAAAATGGGCGCCAATACAAAGGCGCGCGACTCTGCAGAGCGCAGCATTTTAATGTTCGCCGCTATTGGAGGTCACGATAACCTGGCAAAACGCCTGATTAAACTGGGCGCAGATATGAATGCAGCCGATGATGAAGACAATACATCCCTGCACTTTGCATCGGAAAATGGAAATACCGCTGTCGTCAGGACACTGATCAAGGCAGGTGCAGACATCGATCCCCGCAATGCCGACAAGAAAACCCCGCTGATGCTGGCTGCGCATGCGGGCTACGAGGATATCGCGCTGGCACTGATCAACGCCGGCGCAAACGTGAACGCCAAAACACCGGATGGCAATACCGTACTGATGCAAGCCGCCACGGGCGGAAGTCTCAAGACACTCCAGTCACTCATCAGCAAGGGCGCCAATGTTAATGCGCGTAATGACAAACCCGGTTTCTCCGCACTACACATGGCCATACACAATGGTCACGACGACATTGCCAATGCGCTGCTCGATGCCGGCGCCGACCCGAAAGCAAAGACAAACGGCAACACCACAGCACTCATTGCAGCCGCTGCAAGCCACCGGACTGCACTCGTGGAACGCCTGATTAAAATGGGCGCAGACGTCAACGCGCGGGGTAACCATGGCCGCAGCGTACTGATGACCGCAGCCAGGCACGGTGGGGTAAAGGAAATCGAACTTCTTCTCAAGCACGGTGCCCGCGTCAACGACACCAATATAACAGGCTGGTCCGCACTCGCTTTCGCCATCGCCAACAACCATGTCGATGTGGCACGCGAACTGGTAAAAGCCGGTGCCAGGCTGGAAACCCGCGAGCAAAGCCAGGGCGGGACGCCGCTGATGGTAGCAATTTTCCGTGGTAACAAGGATGCACTGGACTATCTCCTGACGCTGAACATCGACGTCAATGCACGCGGCTTCAAAAACATCACGCCACTGATGGAGGCTTCCAAATCAGGCCGTAATGAGTTCATGGAAGCCCTGTTGAACAAGGGTGCTGACGTCAACCTGCAGGACGACGCACTAATGGCTGCTATCCACTATGCCGCCATGATCAACAAACCCGATCCCGTCGCTGTACTGCTCAAACACGGCGCCAAAGTCAACGTACGCAACCAGATCGGCGCAACGCCGCTGATCCTTGCGGCATGGTGGGGTGATCCCAGGACTGTTGACCTGCTGATAAAAGCGGGTGCCGACGTCAACGTGATCAACAACAGTGGCCAGACAGCGCTCGATTTCGCCATCAAGCGCGCACGCGGTCCAGCCATGGTCGAACGCCTCAAGAAAGCCGGCGCGAAGACCGCAAACGAACTGGTCAGCGGAGAATAACAGGGGGCTTCCCGGCAGATTATTGCTCAGTGTATTTCTTCCCAGACCCGTGTCAGCGCGTCTGGCCGGATGACTTCAACGGAACCCCGGTGGACCGCAATCAGGCCTTCCTTTTCGAATACCTTGAGTTGACGGCTGATCACTTCGCGCGCCGTACCCAGCTCACTGGCAAGCTGCTGGTGTGTCGCCGAAACAGCACCCGGACGTTTGCCACATCGATCAACCAGGTGTTTCGCCAGCCTGGCATCCACACGGCCGAACGCAACATCCTCGACCCGCCGTATCAGGTCTCCCAGTCGCCGCCCCTGGTTGGCAAAGACAAACCGCCGGAACGTGTCAGAGTAACCCAGCGCTTCGTTGAATACGGCCTGGGGAATCACCAGCGCCTCGGTTTCCTCATCGGTAATACCCTCTGCGGGATAGGATTCTTCACTGATCAGGCAGGACGTGGTGATAACACAGGACTGGCCGTCGGTGACCCGGTAAAGCACCACCTCCCGACCCCCTGCCGACAGCGCCTGAACCCGGACACTGCCATGGATCACCACAAGGTAATTTCGGCAAGTGTCGCCACGATGAAACACCGTCTGGCCGGCTGGCAGGAGTACTTGCTGCACCTGTCTGCGCAATTGCTGCAGGAGCATGTCATCCTGCGGAAACCATTGCTCAAAAATGTCCGGGGCGCCAGTCATAATGGCGCCTTTTATCCACCAAACCCTTGGCAGAGTCAACTTTAGCCGCAGGCGAAAAAAAACGCGGGCGAATAGCCCGCGTTAACAATCCGGTTCAGTGGGAGGGAATTAGCTGAATGACTGAACCTGGAATTCTATAAATCCTGTACACCTGCGGCCATCGCCACCCTGTTGCCGTTAAAGACAGCGCCTGGGCCAGAAAAGTTCACACCGGACGGGAAAAAATTTCCGAAACCCACACTGCATCCCTTCAGCTCAACGTGGGATGCGGCAATTTGTCACTTCCCACGCCATCAATCCGCACCCTATCCTTGAACAAAATAATGACGAGAGAAATCCCATGAAAACCCTGAAATCCTTACGCCTTTACCTGGGCCTGTGTTTACTGTCTATCCAGGCGCCGGCGCTGGCCTACGTCGGCCTGTGCTGCGGGAAGTGCGGCGGCAATATGCCCATGAACATCCCGGGTGGCGGCATCCCTGAGACACACGAATGGCGCATCAAGTTCAGCCCCATGTTCATGCGCATGGATGGCTTGCGCGACGGCACTCACAGCGTCAACCCGGACAGCCTGCTGGGTATGCCGGTCATGATGGGGCAGCCAACCGGAAAATTCATGGCGACCCCCACCGATATGGACATGGCCATGCTGAATATCACTGCAGGCTACAGTCTCAGCGACAAGTGGTTTGCCGGCGTCATGCTGATGTGGAAACGGAATGAAATGGATATGTTGTTTAACAGTATGATGCGGAGCATGACAGGTAAAACAGGCTTCACCATGAAAACCGACGGCCCCGGCGACACCATGCTGATGGCCAAGTACCGGCTGTTTGCCGATGACCCGCTGATCCCCACGCAACAGGCCTCACTGCTATTCGGACTCAGCCTGCCAAGCGGTTCCATTAACCAGAAAAACAGCCGACATCCGCTGAATTTCCGTAAAAATGAACAGACGCCCTACGGCATGCAACTTGGCTCCGGCACCTTCGACCCGACTCTTGGCCTGCTCTACCAGGGTTCAAGCTCACCCTGGTGGTGGGGCGCCAACGCCGCCTACACGGCAAGGCTGTACAACAACAAGCGTCATTATCGAACAGGTGATGAATTCCGCCTCGACCTGTATGGCATGTACCAGTTGCGTTACAACCTGCTGGTCCAGGCGCAACTGAATGGCCACTACCAGGACCGTATCAGCGGTGAAATGGACGAAGCCAGAAGCGGTAAATCCGGCCATGTCGTCCAGGGCGACCCGAACTCGCCCTACATGACGCCACTGTGGGATCCGGACAACTATGGGGGAACACAACTTTTCGTCACACTCGGATTCCAGTGGCAACCGGCGCCGCTGCATATCGTGGATCTCAATGTTGGCGTCCCCTTGTACCGCGACCTCAAGGGTCCGCAACTGGAAACCGATTACCGCGTCATGCTGACCTGGTATATCGAAATTCCCACCCGAAAGAGTATTCGTTATGGCATCGGCAGGGCAAAGGCCAAAAGTAAACTGGGGTTCTGAATTGTATGAAAATCATCAATACACGACGTTCAGTCACAGGGCTTGCGCTGACAGGCCTGATACTGCTCACGGCTTGCACGACACCGGGTACAGACAACACAACAATTCCCGAGGCGGGAAGTGCCGGCGCAAAAGCCTATAGCACCCGCTGCAGCAGCTGCCACGCCTTGCCCCACCCCCAACGGCTTGGCTATAACGCGTGGTTGAAACTGCTTCCGGTCATGGAACAGCGTATGCGGGAGCGCGGCATGCAAAAAATGGGTAAGGATGAGCGCGATATGCTACTGAGTTACCTGAAAGAACACAGCCGATGATGGCACGAGTCATGAGCCTGGCGCTGTTTTTCGCCATATCGGGAGTTCAGGCGGCGCCTGACTTCGACGCACTGGGCATCACACCGCCAAAACAACGTCTGGCCGCGCCGGATTTCAGCCTGGCAACACCCAATGGCGGCACACTGCGCTTGAGTGACTTCCGCGGAAAACTGGTATTTCTCAATTTCTGGGCAACTTTCTGCGCGCCCTGTCGCGAAGAGATACCCGCCCTGCAAAAGCTGTGGAACGCCTATCGTAACGCCGGCCTGGTCATGCTTGCCGTGGCGGCTGACCGCGACAAGCCGGCCGTTACAGCATTCATTGAATCGGCTGATGTCAACTTTCCGGTCCTGCTGGACAACGATGGTGAGGTACGCCGCCGATATGAAGTCCAGGCCTTGCCAACCAGCTATCTCATCGGCGCGGACGGGCGCTTCCTCGGCCGCATCATCGGACCGCGCGACTGGAATGCCGAGGGCTACCGGCAACTGCTGATGTCGCTCCTGCCGGAGGGTGGCGTCAAGACACCGGCGAGGCCGTCTGAAGCGCCCCGCTCAACGGGCTTGCAACACTGACCAACTGATAGAATACTCACCATGCTGACACAGGGTCCTACAAAATCGAGCAGCTCAAGCAACCTCAAACGGCTGGCGCTGTTGCGTGGGCTGATGCTTGTGGCCGAGCTGCTGGTCGTTCTGGGGGTACATTTCATCGCGGCCATTCCTTTACCACTGGCCCCGCTGTTGGCTATTTTTTCCCTCATGGCCGCAACCAGCCTGTGGACCTGGCGGCGCGCCGACAGCGACGCTGCCCTCAATGATCGGGAATTCTTTTTGCAACTGAGTATCGACGTGCTGGCGCTGGCCGCCGTGCTCTACTTTACCGGTGGCGCCACAAACCCCTTTGCCTGGCTGTTCCTTATCCCGTTGATCATCGCTGCTACTGTTTTACCGGCGCCGGCCGTATGGCTGATGGCGGCACTCACCACGCTGTGCTATTCCCTGCTGTTCTTTTTTTACCAGCCACTCGGTAATGACACCCACATGCACCATGACCGGGCGTTCAGCCAGCACATCTTTGGCATGTGGTTCGGTTTTGCGCTCAGCGCCGCACTGATCGCATGGTTTGTGGTGGGTATTGCCAACACATTGCGCCAGCGCGACAAACTGCTCGCCCGCGCACGTGAACAGGCGTTGCGTGACGAGCAACTGATTGCACTGGGCACACTGGCGACTGGCGCGGCACACGAACTTGGCACCCCGCTCTCGACAATGGCCGTGGTAACCCGCGAACTGGAGCGTGCAGATCTGCCCGACGGGATGAAACGCAAGCTGCAAATACTGCGCAGCCAGGTGGATCGCTGTAAACAGGCCCTGTCGGTTATTTCAGCTTCAGCCGGCGAGCTGCGCGCGGAAAGCGGCGGCCTGATTCCGCTTCGAACCTGGCTGGAGCAGGTTATCGATAACTGGAAAGCGCAACGTGATAACGCGTCGATTTCCCTCAACCTTCCGCCGCAAACGACGGACGCCGCCATCATCGACGAACAAACCCTGCAGCAATCGATGATTAACCTGCTCAACAACGCAGCAGATGCCTCTGAAAACGAAGTGGCGATGAACGTCCGCCAGGACACACAACAGGTCACCATCGACATACTGGACCGTGGACCCGGCCTGCACCCGAGTATCAGCGCAACACTCGGTGAACGCCCGACCAGTAACAAGGAACACGGCATGGGTCTGGGACTGTTTCTGACGCATGCCACCCTGCAACGCCTGGGCGGCACTATTGCCCTCTTCGACCGCGAGGGCGGGGGTACCTGCACCCGCATACAGTTACCCCTGACACGCAAGGACAATCCGTCATGAGCCGGACGGCCGACACGCATCCCACCCTGCTACTTGTCGATGACGACGAGATCTTCTGTGAAGTCCTTGAAGAAGCCCTCAGGAACCGCGGTTACCAGGTCGAAAGCGCCCATAATATTGCCGACGGCATGGAGAAGGCTCACCATCTCGACCCCGAGTATGCCGTTATTGACCTGCGTATCGGCCAGGAATCCGGCCTGTCACTGGCGAAGCAGCTGCACGCCCGCGACGAAAACACGCGCATGGTGATTCTGACCGGCTACGCCAGCATCGCCACAGCCGTTGAAGCCATCAAGCTGGGCGTCACCCACTACCTGGCAAAACCCGCAGACGCGGACGAGATCCTTGCCGCCCTGCACAAGGACGAGGGTAACCCCGACGTCCCACTGTCCAACAATCCCATGAGTGTCAGGCGACTCGAATGGGAGCACCTGCAAAAAGTATTAACGGAATGCGGGGGAAATATTTCTGCGGCGGCGCGCAAACTTCACATGCACCGCCGGACACTGCAACGCAAACTGGCGAAACGCCCGGTCAAGCAGTAGCCGGGACAATTCACTTGTCAGCAATCCACACCGTCACGCGCCGGTTCTTTGCCCAGGCCTCGCGGTTACTCAGCGCGGCCTCCGGCTGCGATTCACCAAAGAACCTTGACTCAATCGCTTTTGCCGGCACGCCACGAGAACGCAGATAACGGGCCACCATAACAGTGCGCCGACGCGACAACGCCAGATTGAAATCCGAACTCCCGCGTTCGTCCGCATGCCCGCCGAGCACAATACGGAAATCCGATTTTTTACGATAGCCCTGCGCAATACCTTCCAGCAGACGCCGCGCGGCCCGACTCAGCCTGGCGCTGTTAGTCGGGAAGAACACCTTTTTTTCCGCGCGCGGCTCAAAATCCAGGTACAGCAGCCCCGCTGTGCAGGCGAGGAACTTCGGTAACGCTTCGCGAAAACGCACCGGCATCAACGCCACCTCGACCTTGTCGCGCCCGTCTCCCCAGTCATCGAAGGCGATAACCGGCTGCCTGCCCTGTTCAAGCTCGTAGTAAAGCCGCAACGCCTGGTCGCGCGGGATACTCAGTGGCGTTTTGCCCTGCACCAGCCGGAACCCACCCAGGTCACGTGGCTTGCCTTCATGCTGCCAGGGTAGTGCCTCGGAACGGATATGCGCCGACTGGTCACGTACCGGCGGCTGTTCGACCAACAGGGAAAACGTCAGGCGATGACCGGAATGCTGCTCAAAACGCGCACGTCCGAAGCGAGGGATCTGCTGCGTCAGGGAACACTGTTTCGGTGTGGCGTCAACGATCCACTTCGAATCCTCCCAGCTCGATTGAAACTGCTGCAAATTTGCACTGGCAGATGCGCTGATAAACAAGGATACGAGCAGGCTGCACGCAAGAACACGAATTGTATTAAGACAGGTCATGGCCTGTTTTCGACGCGATGCCGCTGCATCTTGAGCTTGCCAGCAAAATTTATTATCTGGCACGCGCCTTGCAGGATTCTGGCATACGCCACCATCACAAGCGACTGTGACAGTATCACATCCAGAACATAATCAAACACTTATACTCTCAACCCCATACACAGCCCGCAGCCCGACATTCTGGTCTACACTCAAGTGAGCTTCACTCGAACCTGCCAGAATGACAGCGACCATCAGGTTCAGGAGGATTTATGAGCAAAGATAATATCTCGGTCGAGGTACAGTCGCTCATCGATGCACAGGACCACCCCTTCGTCCTGATCGATGATAACTATAATATTGTCGCCGCCAATGTCGCCTATAAACAGGCCTACAGCGTAGAGAGCCAGGACATCATCGGTCACAAGTGCCACGAAGTTTCTCACCGTTCCGACGTCCCCTGCCACATGAACGGGGAAGACTGTCCGCACAAGGCGGTATTCGAAACACGCGCACCGCACCAGGTACTCCACATTCACTATGACACCAATGCACAGCCCGAACATGTGCGCATCAAGGGCTCGCCTGTTTTCGGCCTGGATGGTTCGCTCTATCTCGGTGAAGCCGTGTTCCCGCTGGCGCACAGCGAAGATCTGGATTGCGAACAACAACGCATGACGGGACAGTCCAGGGCCTTCCTGGTATGCATTGAAAACCTGACACGCGCCGCATCGACCAGCGCACCAGTGCTGTTAACCGGGGAAAGTGGCGTTGGCAAGGATCTCGCCGCGGAATACATTCATCGTCGCTCCGATCGCAACGGACACTCCTTCAGCATGGTGGACTGCAGCGCCATCTCGGAAAGTGTTTTTGAAAGCGAGTTATTCGGCCATGAACGCGGCGCCTTCACCGGCTGTATCGGGCGCCGTTACGGCATGTTCGAACAGGCGGATGGCGGCACCCTGTTTTTCAATGAAATCGGTGACCTGCCCCAGGCCCTGCAGGGTCGCCTGTTGCGCGCCATGGAAACCGGGCAATTCCGACGCGTCGGCGGGCGTGAACTCCTCACGGCGAACGTCCGCATCATCTGTGCCACAGGCAAGAACCTGCGCCAGCTGGTAGCCAACAACGCTTTCCGCGCAGATCTTTACTACCGTATCGCCGGCATCCTGTGCGAGATCCCGCCACTGCGCGATCGACGCGAGGATATCCCGGAACTTGCCGAAGCCCTGTTGCAGCGAATGGGGCCCGAAAACGCCGCGGCACATCACCTTACCGACGATGCCCGGCAAGTCCTGATGACGCATGATTACCCGGGTAATGTCCGTGAGCTGCGTAATATCCTGTTACGCGCCACCGCACTCAGTACCAATGGCATCATTACATCGGCAGAAATTCATATCGATACCCCGCTGGAAACCAGACACGCAGAAGGCGTACACTCGATCGCCAACCCGGACGGGCCGGAGCCATCGATCAAGGGACTGGAATCCCAATACATTGCAGAACTGCTGGCGGAACACCAGGGCAAGCGCGTCCGGGTTGCACAGATTCTCGGTATCAGCGAACGCACACTGTACCGCAAGCTGAAACAATACGGTCTGCAATCCATCGGACGTTCAGCCTGAGCCTGTCACCATTGCGCAACGTCACCCATCACCTTACCCTGTAGGAGCGGGCTTGCCCGCGAACCCGCACGTCAAGAGCCGATAGTGTTGCCATGAACCCCGACTTGTTAGCGATGATTGACGGGCTGATTTCCGCGCCTTCGGTCAGCAGCGTCAACACGGATTTCGACCAGGGCAATCGCCAGGTCATCGAGCGGCTGGCCAACTGGCTCGATCCACTGGGCTATTCTGTCGAAATCATGCCCCTGCCCGGACGACCGGACAAGGCCAACCTGATCGCCACACTCGGTAAGGGTCCAGGCGGGCTGGTGCTGGCCGGCCACACCGATACCGTACCCTGGGACGAGGGACGCTGGAACGTCGATCCGTTCCGGCTCACACAAAAAGACGACCGGCTGTATGGGCTCGGCACAGCGGATATGAAGGCCTTCCTGGCGCTGGCCATCGAGGCGGCGAGCCAGTTCGATGCCTCACAATTCCGCGAACCACTGATCCTGATCGCCACCGCCGACGAGGAAAGTTCCATGGCTGGCGCCCGCGCGCTGGTCGATGCAAAACGTCCGCAGGCGCGCTATGCCGTCATCGGTGAACCCACCGGCCTGCGTCCGATACGCCTGCACAAGGGCATCCTCATGGAAGCCATTCACCTGCGTGGCCGCTCGGGACATTCCAGCGACCCCTCACTGGGCAACAATGCCCTGGAAGGTATGCACGCGATCATCAGCGAGCTATTGCGCTGGCGCGCCGAACTTCAGGCCGAACACCGCAACCCGCTGTTCGCGGTACCGGTGCCGACCCTCAACCTCGGCCATATCCACGGCGGCGATAACCCGAACCGCATTTGCGCCGACTGCGAACTGCATATCGACCTGCGCCCGCTGCCGGGTATGGAAATCCAGGCGCTGCGCCATAGCCTGCAAACCCGCCTGGCGAAGGTCATCGAGGGTACCGGGCTGGAACTGGACTGCCACCCCCTGTTCGATGGCACGCCGGCAATGGATACCCCTGCCACTTCTGACATCGTACGGGTGACCGAGGCGTTGACCGGGCACAGTGCTGCGGCAGCGGCCTTCGGCACCGAAGGCCCCTACCTCAACAGCCTGGGTATAGAAACCGTCGTACTCGGTCCGGGCGATATCGATCAGGCCCATCAGCCGGACGAATACCTGGCCTGTGAACGCATCCGGCCCACCATTGAGCTATTGAAACAATTGATTCAGCGCTTCTGTGTGACGCCGGGCGAGTAGCCCCGTCCCGGCGAAACCGGTAATCTATGCTTCATGCCTGATAAACAGACCAAAAACAAGCAGGACACTTTCGTCGAAAGCATCCGTCTGGCCGCGCCGTATATTACCGCGCATCGCGGTTCCACCTTCGTGCTGATGTTCGGTGGCGAAGCCGTGGATGAACAGTTTGAACGGCTGGTCCAGGATATCGCCCTGTTACACACCTTCGGTATTCGCCTGGTGCTGGTACACGGCGCGCGCCCGCAGATCGAACAGCGCCTGAAACTGCGCAAGGCGGAGATCCGCTACGTCAAGGGTCTGCGCGTGACCGATGACGAGGCACTGACGTCTGTCAAGGATGCCGTGGGCAGCCTGCGCGTCGAGATCGAGGCACAACTGTCCATGAGCCTGGTCAACACGCCGACGGCCAACGCCCGCATCGGTGTCGCCAGTGGTAACTTTGTCATTGCCAAACCGCTGGGGGTGCGCGACGGTGTGGACTACTGCCATACCGGCGAAGTACGCCGCCTGGATGCCGACGGCATCCATCAACAGCTGGACGCCGGTCGCATTGTACTGTTGTCCCCGCTTGGCTACTCGCCGACCGGGGAAGTCTTCAACCTCGGTGCTGAAGAAGTCGCCACAGCCGCCGCCATCGCCCTGCACGCCGAAAAACTGATCTTGCTGACAGACGGCGGCAGCCTGCGCGACGGACGGCGCCGCCTGATCCGCCAGATGTCCCTGCTGGACGCGGAACAACTGCTGCGTTCACGGCGTAAGCTGGATGCTGACTGGGCGCGGCACATCAATCATGCCGTGGACGGTTGCCGGCGTGGTGTGCGTCGAACCCACCTGGTCGATCGCCACAACGACGGTGGGCTGCTCAAGGAACTGTTTACCCGCGATGGCATCGGTACGCTGATTACCGCGGAAACCTACGAAGGCCTGCGTATTGCCAGCATCGATGACGTCGGCGGCATCCTGCAACTCATTACGCCACTGGAGGAGAGCGGTGTACTGGTGCGGCGTTCGCGTGAAATGCTGGAAATGGAAATCAGCCACTTCATGGTGATCGAGCGCGATGGCATGGTCGTCGCCTGTGCGGCCCTCTATCCCTATACCGGCCATATTGCCGAACTGTCCTGTCTCGCCGTTCACCCGGACTACCAGGCGCAGGGACGCGGTAACCAATTGCTGCAGGCAATTGAACACCGCGCTGCCAGCAACGGTGTCAAACGACTTTTCATTTTAACCACGCGCACTGCACACTGGTTCCGCGAGCGGGGCTTCCGCAGCGCCGAGCTGTCGGATCTCCCGGTAAAAATGCGCAGCCTGTATAACTACCAGCGCAAGTCCAAAGTGCTGATAAAAATGATCGAGGCCCCGGTTGCTGATGGCTAGATGAAGGTGGAACCACTACGCATCGCCCAGATCACCGATACTCACCTCTATGCCAGTGCAGAGGGGACACTGCTGGGCCTCAATACCCGCGAGTGCCTGGATCAGGTCATACAACAGGTCAAACAGGACAGCCACTTTGACCTGGTCGTCGCCAGCGGCGACCTGGCGCACGATGGCAGCCAGGCGGCTTACCAGTGCTTCCGTGAACAGATCGGGCAACTCAATGTGCCGATCTATTGTTTACCCGGCAACCACGATGAAAACGCGGCTATTCGCGACAACCTCAACGATGAAAACTTTCACTGCGTTCACAGTAAACAGATCGGCGGCTGGCAGCTGGTGTTTCTCGATTCCACCGTGCAAGGCAATGATGGTGGACACCTCGGCGCCGATGAACTTGACGCGCTGTCGCAAACGCTCGACCGGCACACCGAGCTGCCCTCGATCATCTGGCTGCATCACCAGCCCGTCCCGATGGGCAGCCGCTGGCTGGACACCATGGCCGTGGATAACCCGGACGACTTCTTCGCTATCACAGACCGTCACCCGCAGCTGCGCGCCATCGTCTGGGGACACGTCCACCAGGCATTCGACCAACAACGCAATAACGTCCGCCTGCTGGCTTCACCGTCCACCTGCCTGCAGTTCCTGCCCGCCAGCGAAGACTTTGCCGTCGATGAAGCGCCACCCGGCTATCGCTGGCTGGAACTCCACCCGGACGGTACACTGCGAACAGGGGTAAAACGCCTGGCCAGTATCCCCGGACGTATCGACCTGTCGGCGCGCGGCTACTGATCCGGCAACGGGTAGCGCTCCATCAGGTACCCCAGACAGTCCTGACGAATCACCCGCTCGTCCAGCGTAAACATCGACGGCATCAATGGCCGGGTCGTTTGCAGCAAGCCGTCTTTCACCCTGAAATAGCGCGACGCCACATCAACGCCCTGATCGTCGGAGGCTTCCAGGGGAAGTGATGCCACGCCGTTCAACTGCGCCAGGGTGCTGCCGGCCGGCAATTCCCGAAAATTAAGATGATCAAGATCTTCAATAAAGCAGATATCCACCGGCGCCTCGCCAAAGGCGAAACTCAGGCGGCGTGGCACACGCACGATGGCAACCGTATGAAATACGTCCACGTCCTGTTCAGCGACCGGCTGATCGGAGATTTCACTGAGGTGCAGACTGGCATCGAGAAACTCCAGCGCGTGCGTCTCACCGGCGGCCTGCCCGACCTTGCCACACTCCACCGTAACCGCCGGGCAGAGTGCCGCAAACGCCAGCGACTGCACACCACGGGGCCGGGTGAAATACACCAGCGTGCGGCTGAACAGGCTGGCCAGCTGGACAAAACGGTGTTCGACCCGGTTGATGCAGGCGTAGTGTGGATTGATACCGGTATTATTATGCAGGTCCACACTGGCAAACGGCCGACGCACGCGCATGATCTCGAGGACCTCGGCCATCATGCGTTTCTCCGGTGACTCCTGGCAATCCGTACCCGGCCACACGCGGTTATAGTCCGGTTGCCCGGCAAGCCGCCGCAGGCCGTCACGCGCCGCATCGACATTACCGATAAACAGGCTCAGCGAGCGCGGAAGCTCACGGTCATAGTAGCGCTGCAACAAGCCCTGGATAGCCAGCAGGCCGGTTGTCTCGTTGCCGTGCAACAACACGGAAACGAACAGGGGCCGCTCACGGCGGCCGGATAAATGCACCAGTGTCGGACCGCCAAGCAGGTCCGCCAGTTGCTGTGGCCGGGCATCGATAAATGCCTCGGGCAAGGTTTCCACCTGTCGTAACAGACTTCCCATCAGTTATCCCAGTCGTGTACCGGTTCGCCGCGTTTCTGGCGCTCATAGTAGGCATTGGTCAGGGCCTGCATGTCATTACCGTGGCGCGCCAGCCAGGCGCGCTGCCAGCCGGCACCGGTACAGGCATTTTTGACCCGTTGTTTTATGATCGACAGATAACGTTCGCGATCTGCCTCATCGATACCCAACAGACCCAGCCCGTAACCTGCCAGCGGCACCAGCTTGTCCAGCAACAGGCTTTGCGCTAGTCCCTTGCGGCCATCCAGCCAGGTGATTTGCGCCTCCAGTCCATCACGCGCCGCGGCATAGAAGTTGTCGCGCGCGGTGGCGAACGGCAGCTGGTTTTCCGGCGCCACTTCACTCCGCGCCAGGGCTTCCACCAGACCGTAGTAAAACGCTGCGTTGGCCATACTGTCTATCACCGTTGGACCGGCAGGCATCACCCGTTGTTCAATGCGCAGGTGCGGCGTGCCATCATCATCAAAGCCAATCAGCGGGCGGTTCCAGCGCCAGATCGTGCCGTTGTGCAGCCGCAGGTGACACAGCTGCGCATCCGGTGCCTCATAACACATGGGCAACAGCACGGGGAAATGCTGCTGGTTTTCGACAAAGCACTCGAACAGGGATTCTTTCGCGTAACCGGTACCGAAACTGACACGCCGCACCGGACCACGGCTGGCGCCGGCGAAACCACCCACTTCCACCGACTGCTCAAACAGCGGAATGCGGGTTTCTTCCCACAGTTGCTTGCCGAACAGGCAGGGAGAGTTGGCGCTCGCGGCCACCAGCGGCGCGGACAAAATCTGCGCGGCGTTGTAGTAACGAACCGCCTGCTTCTGGCCGACCTTCAGGTGCAGTTGCAGAGATGTCGTGGCGGACTCCAGCATGACATCCTCGTGCAGCACATTAAGGTGTTCATGACCGAGGATATCCAGCATCAGGGGTTTGCCGTCACGAATACGCAAGACCTGTTCGTTGAGGGCGCGATAACGTTCCAGGTCCGACATATTATCCAGGCTAAGATCCTGCTGGCGCACGCTGGGGAGTATGCCCACCATCATCAGGCGTGTGTCACCCATGCCGGCCGCCACGCGCTCGCTTTCCTGCCAGGTGGCTTCAAGCTCCTGTTGCAGGTGTGACAAGGCGCGGTCCCTGAGCGGTTGGGGATGCACATTCAACTCCACGTTGAACTGCGCCAGCTCCGCGACCACCATCGGATTGCCCATGGCCTTGAGGAAGTCCTGGTTCACTGCGGCCGGGCGTGCCTGCCGGTCAATCAGCCAGGCTTCGAGTTCCAGGCCGCAAACCGGCACATGCGTGGAAAACGCCTCGTCCTCGAACCACTGGCCGAGCAGGGCGGTTTCGGTGGCAAGACGCTCGCGGAAAGCTTCGAAATCGGCATCGACAAACTGGCTGCGACTGATTTCGTCACCCATGCGCCACCCCCCGTAATTGTGCATCAAGTTCCGCCAGCCGTTGTGGTGTGCCCACATCGGTCCAGCCACCGGTATAGTGTTCACCGGTCACCTGGCCATTACGCATGGCATCGCGCAGCAGCGGCGCCAGCGGGAATACACCGGGCGAGCACGCGGAAAATAATGCCGGGTGATACAGGCCGATACCGCTGAAGGTCAACGCCGCCTTGCCATTACCTGAAACACGTCCGTTTTCAAGACTGAAATCACCCTGTGGATGATGTGAAGGATTGTCGACCAGCACAAGGTGTGCGAGTTGTTGCGGCGGATGCTTCAGACGTGCATAGGGATAGTCCGTCCAGATATCGCCATTCACCACAAGGAAGGCTTCATCACCCAACAACGGCAGTGCGTGGTAAATCCCGCCGCCGGTTTCCAGTGCGCCTTGCGGCTCGGGTGAATAGGCAATCTCCACACCGAAACGCGCGCCATCCCCAAGGTAGTGGACAATCTGTTCACCCAGCCAGGCGTGATTGATCACCAGTTCACGGAATCCCGCCTCGCGCAATGCCTCGATGTGGTACTGGATCAGCGGCTTGCCGGCCAGCGCCAGCAGGGGTTTGGGGGTCTGGTCGGTGAGTGGCCGCATACGCTCGCCGCGCCCGGCTGCCAGTATCATGGCTTTCATAAAGCCTCGGACGCTTGTGCGGCCAGTTCACCCACCGCTTTCAGTGCCGGGTAATCGGAACAGACCTCGGTGACATAGGCCAGCGTGCGTGGAATGTCCGCCAGGTAGCCGGGCTTGCCATCACGGTGGTTCAGACGTGCAAAAATACCCGCCGCCTTCAGGTGCCGCTGCACGCCCATCCAGTCGAACCAGCGCAGGAAGTCTGCTTCACTACCCTGTTCCGGCCGCAGGATACCGCTTTGCCGGGCCAGCTCGAAATACCCCGCCACCCAGTCCTCGACCCGCGCACGCGGCCAGCGGATATAACAGTCCCGCAACAGTGATACCAGGTCATAGGTCACCGGCCCGATCACGGCATCCTGGAAATCGAGTATGCCCGGGTTATGACGTTCACAGACCATCAGGTTACGCGAGTGGTAATCCCTGTGCACGCAAACCTGCGGCTGCGCCAGCGCACTGTCCGCCAGCTGATCGAACGCTGCTTCGAGCGCCGCAGACTGCGCCGTATCAAGCTCAAAACCCAGATGCCGACCCAGCAGCCAGTCCCGGAACAGTCTCATCTCGGCCAGCAACAGCTCACGGTCATACGCCGGCAGGCCGCACTCCGGCGTCACGCAACTCTGTAACGCCAGCAAGGCGCCCATGGCGTCGCCATACAGGCGATCCACCGTGGTCTCGTCAAGCGCCTCCAGGTAGCTGCGGCTGCCGAGATCCGACAGCAACAGGAAACCCTGCTGCAGGTCGCTGGCGAGCACGTCGGGAACATGCAGGCCAAGTTGCAGGAACAGCTGACTGACATGGATGAACGGGCGGCAATCCTCCTGCTCGGGGGGCGCATCCATGAGAATGCGGCTGTCATCCCCGTGACAAACCCGGAAGTAACGACGGAAACTGGCGTCTGAGGAGGCTGGGGTCAGCTTCACATCCGGCCAGTCGAGTTGAAGGTGCGTCCATTGCCGAAGCAGGTCGAGCCGGTCGGTCATGTGGTTCCTGTGCCAAGCCGCAGTCAAGATAAGGCGCATTATAACGGCAAGCCCGAATAAAAAACCTGCCTCGTCAGGCAGGCTCACTGCTTCAGAGGCGATTTTACCCGGACAATTGAATATACTGGCGCCCAGCGCGCTGTTGGCGCCATCCCGACTGAAACCGCCGAGCCGAATACCTGTTTGTGAAAATTCGAATTCTCCTTCTGATCACAGCATTCGGTTCTTCCTGCGCGTCTATCGACGCGGAGGCTTCCGACTGCTCAGGTTCTACCCCAGGCTGGGCCTGCAGCGGGCTGAAACTGATCAATACGGTCGATGGTGAAGCGAAAAAACCCGTCACCGGCCGCCCCACCTATATCCATGAAGACCCCTACGCGCCGATTTCCGCCTGGGCGGTTTGCCCGCCACAACCGCAGCAGACGTTTCGCCCGGCTTTCACCGGAAACCCCGATCAGGCACCCACTACGCTGATCGGCCATACCGCCACCCGTGAAGCCAACGGCAAACTCACCCTGAGCGGCAATGCCGAAGTTACCCGCGCCGACAAGCGGTTGATGGCGCAACAGATCATCTATACCGGGGATGGGGACGAAGTCCAGGCACAAGGCCAGGTACGCATGGACGAGCCCGACATGACCATGACCGCCGATCATGGCACCCTGTGGTTAAAGCAGAATCGCGGCATCTTTTACAACACACAGTTCCGTTTCTACAGCCGCCATGCGCGCGGTAGCGCAGAAACCTCCCAACAACTGAAACCTGGTGTCACACAGTTTGACAAGACGACCTATACGACCTGCCCCGACACCAGCAATGCCTGGTTGCTTCGCGCCAGCAAGGTGACCATTTACCAGGATGAAGGCCAGGGGGTTGCGCGTCATGCGCGGCTCAATATCAAGGGGGTACCGGTGTTGTACACGCCCTACCTGTCCTTCCCCATCGACGAACGCCGCAAAAGCGGCTTCCTGGTGCCGAGTCTCGGCTCGTCCAGCCGCTCCGGTTTTGATATTTCCACGCCCTACTATTTCAACCTGGCGCCAAACTATGACGCCACCCTGACACCGCGTTACCTGCAGGACCGCGGCGCGCAGCTGAATGCAGAGTTCCGCTACAAACGCGCCAACCAGGATGGCTTTTTCAACTACGAGATCCTGCCCAACGACGACATTACCGGTGAAAACCGTACTCGTTTCACCTTTCGCGACAAGAGCCGGTTCGGGAGTCATCTGTCGACAAGCATCGATTATGACCGTGTCTCCGACCGGGACTACCTGACCGACCTCGGCGATTCGCTGAGTCTCGCCAGCGCCACCCACCTGAAACGTTCGGCGCGGGCGGATTACCTCACACGTTGGTGGCAGGCAGGTGTGCAGGTCGATGACTACCAGACTATCGACCGCACGATTGCGCCGCAAGACCGGCCCTACGAACGCCTGCCCGCCCTGAACCTGCAAGCCAGCAACCCGTGGCGGCCCCTGGGCATCGAAAGCAGCTTCACGAGCACGGCCGTCAGGTTTGACCAGGATGCCCGCGTTACCGCCGACCGCTTCGATATCCAGCCGGACATACGCTGGCCCATACGCCGCAACGCCTTCGAACTGGTCCCCCGGATTGGTGTGCGCTATACGTCCTATCAACTCGATAACCAGGCCGCCGGCGTCGATAAACAACAGAAACGCGCGACGCCGATTGCCAGCCTGGACAGCACCCTGTTCCTGGAACGTACTCTGCAATTCGGCAAGCACCGCTACACCCACACACTCGAACCACGGCTCTGGTATCTGTATGTGAAGGGGGAGGACCAGACCGATATCCCGCTGTTCGATACCACTGTACCCACCTTCACTTACCGTGAGCTGTTTTCCGAAAACCGTTTCAATGGCGTCGACCGTATGGGAGACGCCAACCAGACGGCGCTGGCCGTTTCCACGCGCCTGCTCGATGCAGACACCGGTGCCCAGCTGTTCCGCGCCTCGGTGGGTGAACTGTTCTACTTCGCCAACCGCAATGTCACACTCAACAATACGGCACCGCAGACACGCAGTCGTTCGAGTATTGCCGGCGAAATGGAACTGGCACTGTCACGTACCTGGAGCGGCAAGACTGATATGGTCTGGGATCCGTACGATGGACAAACCGAACGCGGCAACCTTCGGCTCCAGTACCGCCCCGGCTTCCGTAAAATTGTCAATCTGTCCTACCGGTTCCTGCGGCAATCCCAGAGCCAGGTCGATGCCTCCCTGCTCTGGCCCCTGACCCCCTCGTGGCAGGTACTCGGACGCTGGTACTATGACCTGGACGCATCATCAAACCTGGAAACCATGGCGGGTATCGAATATGACAGCTGCTGCTGGGGTATTCGCCTGGTCGCGCGTGAGTACATCACACCCAATAGCAATCAAACCAACCGCTCCATTATGTTCCAGTTTGTCCTCAAGGGGCTGGGCCGCGCCGGTAATAACCTCGAGTCGGTGCTGGAAAATGGTATCCTAGGCTACACCGAACGACCCGAGAAATGAGATCCGAATGAAACTGATATCCCTCCTGCTGACTCTGGTATTTATGGCGCCAGGACAAATCCTTGCCAACGTGCCACTCAACCACATCGTGGCTGTAGTTAACGATGATGTGGTGCTGCAAAGCGAACTGAACAACCGGGAACACCTGGTTACCGAGCAGTTACAGAAACAGGGGACGCAACTGCCACCACACGAAGTCTTGCGCAAACAGGTACTCGATCGCCTGATACTGGAAAATCTTCAGCTGCAGATGGCAAAACGTGCCGGCATTCGTGTCGATGACGAAAAACTCAATGCCGCTCTGCGCAACATGGCAAAACAGAATGGTATGACCCTGACCAAATTTCGTGGCGTGCTGGAAAAGGAGGGGTTTAACTACGTCGCTTTCCGTGAGGACTTCCGCAACCAGATTATCATGAACAAGATCCGCCAGCAGATGGTCGATAACCGCGTACAGGTCAGCGACCAGGAAATCGACAACCTGCTGGAGAGTGCCGCTGAATTTAACGACCAGTCACGCGAGTATCACCTGTCGCACATCCTTGTTTCACTGCCGGAAGCCGCCAGTCCGGAACAGATTCAGAAAGCGAAACACCGCGCCGAAGATATCCTCGCGCGCCTCAGGGCCGGCGCCGATTTCAAACAGATGGCGATTGCTGAATCCGACAGCCAGACCGCGCTGAGCGGGGGCGACCTCGGCTGGCGAAAAACCGGCCAGTTGCCCTCATTCTTTTCCGATGTCGTCGGGCAGCTGAAACCCGGGCAGATCAGTAACCTGATCCGCACACCGAGCGGGTTTCATATCATCAAGATCGAAAGCATCCGCGGTGACAAGAAACACCTCATTCACCAGACCCTGGCCAGCCATATCCTGCTGCATCCCGATACTTTGGTGACGGAAGATCAGGTCAAGACACGCATTACCCAGCTCTACGACCGCATCATGAGTGGTGAAAGTTTTGCCGAGCTGGCCCGTGCCCATTCACAGGATCCCGGCTCCGCCAGCCATGGCGGCAGCCTGGACTGGGTGACCCCCGGCCAGATGGTGCCGGAGTTCGAAAAGGCCATGAACAAACTCAAAATCGGCGAAGTCAGCAAGCCGATCAAAACCCGTTTTGGCTGGCACCTGATCAAAGTACTGGATCGGCGCGAACACGATGACACCAAGGCCTATCGCCGTGCGCGCGCGCGCGACTCGATCCGCCAGCGCAAAACCGACGAGGAACTGGAAATCTGGCTGCGGCGGCTACGCGATGAGGCCTATGTTGAGTACCTCGACAAAGGATCGTGACCCCGCGTATTGCCATTACCACCGGTGAACCGGCCGGTATAGGACCGGAACTGTGCGTCAATCTCGACGCGGACGTTTTCGACGCGGAACTGGTGTTGATCGGCGACCCGCAATTACTGAGTGAACGCGCCCGGCAAACCGGCCGAGCGAACCTGCCAGCGTTTGACCCTTCCGCCACGGCGCAAGCCGGACGCCTGTGCGTGGCGCCAGTCGCCCTTAACGCACCGTCACAGGCTGGCAGCCTGAACCCGGACAATGCCACCTATGTGCTGCAGACACTGGATGTCGGCCTGCAAGGCTGCCTGGACCATACGTTCCAGGCGATGGTGACAGCACCGGTACACAAGGCCGTGATCAATGAAGCGGGTATCCCTTTTACCGGCCATACCGAATACCTGGCGGAAAAAACCGGCAGTACGCAGGTTGTGATGATGCTGGCCGCGCCCGGCCTGCGTGTCGCACTGGCCACCACACACCTGCCGTTGTCGAAAGTCCCGAACGCCATCACCCGCGAAAGTCTGCTAGCCGTCATCCGTTGTCTGCACCGAGAGTTGCAATGCCGTTTTCATATCGACGCGCCACGCCTGTTGGTTGCCGGACTGAATCCACACGCTGGCGAAGGCGGTCATCTCGGACATGAGGACGACAGCATCATCCGCCCCGTTATCGAACAACTGTCGGCCGAAGGCATGCATCTGACCGGCCCGTTACCGGCGGATACCCTTTTCACGCCGCCCTGGCTGGCACGTGCCGACGCCGTACTGAGTATGTACCACGACCAGGGCCTGCCGGTACTCAAATACATGGGCTTCGGCCAGGCCATCAACATTACCCTGGGCTTGCCGATTATCCGCACCTCGGTCGATCACGGCACAGCGCTGGACCTTGCCGGCACCGGCAAGGCCGACCCCGGCAGCCTGGTGGCCGCCATACAATGCGCGATTGATATGGCACGCTGATGCACCGGGTGGAAACACAACTTGTAATGAGGCCCCCGAAGCGATGAGCACGTACGTCCTGATGCGAATCCTGGAATCCGCTCCACGCCGATACGACCTGGGGATCCGCCTGCTCACACTGGGACGTCTGGGAAAAGCTTACGATCGCCTCGCGAGCCACATCGAGCCTGGGCAGCAAGTACTGGATCTCGGCTGTGGCACAGGTGCTCTGACGCTTCGCGCCGCCTGCCGGAGAGCGAAGGTAAAGGGTATTGATGTCAACGCCCGGATGCTCGAGATCGCCAGACAGCGTGTGCACGAGGCAGGGTTAACGGAGACAATCGAACTGGCGGAAATGGGCGTGGCGGAACTCGACAGTGAGGAAACCGGGCGCTACGATGCCGTGATGAGCGGCCTCTGTTTCTCCGAACTGAGTGAGGATGAACTCGTCTACACCCTCAAAGAGGTGGCGCGGATCCTGCAGCCTGGAGGACTCCTGCTCATCGCCGACGAGATAAAGCCTCAAGGCCTTGTCAAGAGGTTGATTCATTCGCTCATCAGGATTCCTCTCGCGGCCCTGACCTACCTGATCACTCAACAGACAACACACCCCACCTCGAATCTTTCGGAAAGACTTACGGATGCGGGACTGCTGATAGTATCGGTCCACTTGAGCCCGCTGGGAAGTTTAGGCGAGTTCGTGGCCCGAAAGCCTGCTGGCACAGCATCATGAAGCATCTGAACTTTCTCCTGGCCAATGTGTTGCAAACCCTGTTGCGAGTACTCCCGTTTCCCTGCAAGACAGGTCTGGTGAAGATCGGTGATCCGGGCCGCAATGCACCAGTCCTTCTGACCGGCAACTTCCGTCTCACGGTAGAACGCGTCCGGCGTGCACTTGAAGGGCTCGATGCGTACCTGCTTGTTGCGAACAGCGCCGGGGTCAATGTGTGGTGTGCTGCAACAGGGGGGCACCTGACCAATCACGATGTCGTTTCGGTTCTGAAAACGAGTGGTATCGAAGACCTGGTGGACCACCGGCAGGTGATTCTCCCGCAGCTCGCCGCAACGGGCATCGAAGGCAGGGTGATCCACAACAAAACCGGGTGGAGTGTCATTTGGGGACCGGTCTACGCGAGGTCTATTCCTGCATTCCTCAGCGATGGTCTCAAGAAAACCGTGGAAATGCGCACCGTGAGTTTCCCGTGGCCACAACGGCTCGAAATGGCCGTCGCCTGGGCATTCCCGATCTCTCTCCTGTCGCTCCTGGTGTTCCCTTTCTGGAGGGAGGGGGTGCTCCCGCTTGTTGGCTTTGTGTGGGTATGGGCCTTTCTCATCTTCCTGGGCTTTCCCCTCTACCAGGGGCGCCTGCGTACTACCGGGAAGAACATCGGCTTCATCTTCTTCGACTTCGGTGAGCGGGGCCTTCCGCTTCTGCTCTGGCTCCTCTTCATGTTGGCTCTCGTTGGCTACACGATGCTGACCGGCGATTTTTCCTGGGCACTGACCTTCCGCTGGGGTCTTGCCTCACTTATCGTGGTCCTGATCCTGGGACTCGACCTGGCGGGAAGCACTCCCGTTTACAAGAGTGGCCTGCAACAAGACCGATTACTGAGCATCGTACTGGATTCGGAACACTGCAAGGGTGCCGGTTTTTGTGAACAGGTGTGCCCCAAAAATGTCTTTGAGGTCAATCGCGATCGGCGACTCGCCTTCCTGCCCAGGGCCGAACAATGCGTACAATGCGGTGCGTGCATCGTGCAGTGCCCCTTCGACGCACTTTATTTCCGAAGCCCGGATGGAGATGTGGTGATGCCTGATACGGTCAGGAGGTTCAAGCTTAACCTGCTGGGCAACCGTAAGGTTGCACCCCGCCCGCCTGGTGGCCGCCATACAGAACGCGATTGATATGGCCCGCTGATGCACAAGGCACGCAAACGCTTCGGACAGAACTTCCTGCATGATGCCGGTATTATCCAGCGCATTGTGCAGGCCGTCAGCCCGCAACCCGGTCAACGTATCGTCGAAATCGGCCCCGGCCAGGGCGCCATCACCCTGCCCCTGCTGGACGCCTGCGGGAAACTGGAGGTGGTGGAACTGGATCGGGACCTGATCCAGCCGTTGGCCGACAAGGCCGCCGGGCATGGCGAACTGATCATTCACCAGCAGGATGTATTGAAATTCGACTTCACGGCACTGGCTGGCGATGATCGCTTGCGCGTGGTCGGCAACCTGCCCTACAACATTTCCACGCCCTTGTTGTTCCACCTGATCCGCCAGGCGCCGGTCATCCAGGACATGCATTTCATGCTGCAAAAAGAGGTGGTCGAGCGCCTGTCCGCCGCGCCGGGTAACGGCGACTACGGCAGGCTGTCGGTGATGATCCAGTACCACTGCAAGGTTGACCCGCTGTTCCGGGTGAAGTCCGGCGCCTTTACCCCGGCCCCAAAGGTCGACTCTGCCGTGGTGCGGCTGACACCCTGGCGACAACCGCCTGCAGCGCTCGACCAGTACGCAGACCTGTCCCGACTGGTACGCGAAGCCTTTTCACAACGCCGCAAAACCCTGCGTAATACGCTGAAGCAACTGTTATCCATAGAACATATTGAAGCGGCAGGCGTAGACCCGCGTGCACGACCGGAAACACTCACACTGGAACAGTACGTTGCCCTGGCCAACCAGCTGACGCGGCTACAGCAGGACTAAAGACATTTGCACCGCCTACCAGCGACGTTGCAGAAAAAGATATCCATCAGGGTTATCGTTGAGACTACCAACCTGACTGTCACCACCGGCGCGCAAACTCCGTTTAACGACGCCTGGCACACTGGTGGAAAATTTGAGCGCCGGACCATGACTGCCAAAGGGATGGGAGAGGCGCAAACCGTCGCCGCCATTGTCGACTACAATTTTAGGCCGCCAGTTTTTTATCCGCTTCGCCAGATCGAGTCCGCCGAGAGACTGCAACCATTCACCGGACAGTATTCCCTCGCCAAGTTGCTGCAAGGTAGCGACCGGGCCAGGCTGTGTTTTCGCAACAGCTTCGTCCGCCTGAGCGACACTGCTCAACACCACGCCAAGCGCGACACAGCAGGTCAACACCACCATTAAATCCGGTTTACGATAACGCTTTGATTTTGTTGTCATCATAAGATCACCGCCTGCCTTTCCGGTACCTCGGGGGTACACGCTTATCCTTCACTATATCGGCTGGCGTTACTGTTACCCTGTTCACATTTCCAACAATTTTCCGGGCATTGGCAAGGCCATGACCTGGAATGCCCAGCAACAATTTATCGACAGGATGGGGCAATACTTGAGCGGGCCGGGCGCACGGAGCGCCCGGCATACATGATGCAACGCTATGATATTACGAGTTAATTATTCCCTAATGCCGGGTGCCGCGATAGCTGACATCTACCCAGCAACGCGGCAGATCTTCACCCGAGGGGAATTTCAGCTGATTCTTGATGAATTTTGCCGGGTCCTGCAATTCCTCTCCTGCGTGATATCGCCCTTCCAGTTCGGCACGACAGGGATCTACCATCGCCGCCGTGTCGATGACTTCAACCAGGTCACCTGTTGTCTTGTCTTTCAGGAACATAACACTCTCCCACGCGTCAAAGTTTACAGTATCAATATAGACCCGTTTACGCTGTTACGCCTCCCACGGAATGACAGGGGATAATCTGTACGCTGCAGCGTAAAACACGTATCCTGTCAGCTGATATCAGGAGCAGTTCTTACATGGCAACAAACAGTTACGACATCAAAATTGATGTGCAAACCCGCTACATCGAGGAGCAATCGTTTCCTGAGCAGGAGCGCTATGTGTTCGCCTACACCATCACCATCGAAAATTGTGGCGAGGTGCCGGCACAACTGTTGCGACGCCACTGGATCATCACCGATGCCAATAACCGGGTACAGGAAGTCAAAGGTGAGGGCGTGATCGGCGAACAGCCTCATCTCAAACCTGGCGAGAACTTCCGTTACACCAGCGGCACCATGCTGGAAACACCGGTCGGCAGCATGAGCGGAAGTTACCAGCTGATCGCCGATGACGGTGTCGAATTTGACGCGGATATCCCGGCCTTTACCCTGGCAATTCCGCGCACCCTGCACTGAACGGTGGCAATCTGGGCTATCGGCGATATTCAGGGCTGTTACGATGAACTCCAGAGCCTGCTGGAGCGGATCAACTTCGATCCACGCCAGGATACCCTCTGGTTCGTCGGCGACCTGGTCAACCGTGGCCCCAAATCACTCGACACCTTACGCTTTCTCCACCGTCTGAATGCAGTCACCGTACTGGGCAACCACGACCTGCACCTGCTGGCTTCAGCCCACATACCGAGATACCGGAAGCACCGGGATACCCTGCAGCCGATCATAGACGCTGAAGACGGCGCTGAACTACTCGACTGGCTACGTCACCAGCCGCTTTTGCACCACGATGCGCACAGCGGCTACACGATGATCCATGCCGGCCTTCCTCCACAATGGGACCTGCACACCGCACAAGGCTGTGCGGCCGAAGTGGAATCCGTGCTGCGGGGACCGGACTATATCGACTTTCTCGAAACCATGTATGGCAACCACCCGAATCGGTGGTCGGAATCCCTGCGTGGCCATGACCGACTGCGCTTTATCACCAACTGCCTGACGCGGCTCCGCTACTGCGATGCCAATGGACGACTGGCGCTGGAGCACAAGGGGCCACCGGGCCGCCAGCCAAAACACCTGAAGCCCTGGTTCGAATGGCCGCGCAAAAGCGCTGACATGAAGATCCTGTTTGGCCACTGGTCAACGCTGGGCGCCTATGATGGGAGCGGCGTACACGCGCTGGATACCGGTTGCCTGTGGGGTGGCGCATTGACGGCCATGCGGGTGGACGGGGAGCGTATGGAACGGGTGGAATTGGCGTGTCCCGGAGCAAAATCGCCGTTAAAAGATTAACCCCGCGGTAGGTTGGGCTGAGTTCACGAAGCCCAACACCGCGGATCCGTTGGGCTTCACGTTCGTTCAGCCCAACCTACGAGACAATTGGGGTGGGGGTTAGTTGCTGCGTTCCAGGGTCACGAACGCGTAATCAAATTCATTTTTTTCATCACGCGAATGTGATTCGCGCTCGACCTCACGCCACTGCGCCCTGTCGAACCCGGGGAACCATGCATCGCCCTCGACATCCGCCCTGACCTGGGTGAGGTACAGTCGATCCGCGCGGCCGAGCAACTGCTGGTAAAGGTTCGCGCCGCCTATAACCATCACCTCGTCGCTGCCTGCCGCCACTTCCAGTGCCTGGTCGACTGAATGCACCACCACACAGCCTTCCGCCCGGTAGCCTACATCGCGGGTAACGACAATATTGGTTCGCCCCGGCAGCGGCCGCCCGATAGACTCCCAGGTCTTGCGACCCATCACAATGGGCTTGCCCATCGTCAGCGCCTTGAAGCGCTGCAGGTCAGCCGACAAGCGCCACGGCAAGCGGTTGTTGCGGCCGATCACACCGTTGTCCGCCATGGCGGCAATCAGGGAAATTTTCATTACACGGCAACCGGCGCCTTGATGTGCGGGTGCGGTTCGTAATCGACCAGTTCAAAATCATCAAAAGTGAAGTCAAACAGGTCTTTTACCCCGGGATTCATTTTCAGGGTCGGCAGCGCGCGCGGCTCGCGCTGTAACTGGGTGCGCGCCTGTTCGAGATGATTGGAATACAAATGCGCATCCCCCAGCGTGTGCACAAAATCGCCGGGCTGCAAACCGGTCACCTGCGCCATCATCAGGGTAAGCAGGGCATAAGATGCAATATTGAAGGGAACGCCGAGAAAGATATCCGCGCTGCGCTGGTACAACTGACAGGACAGTTTTCCCTCGGCCACGTAAAACTGAAAGAACGCATGGCAGGGTGGCAGCGCCATGTTGTCGATTTCACCCACGTTCCAGGCGCTGACAATAATGCGTCGTGAATCCGGGTTGTTTTTGATCTGCTCAATCACCTGGCTGATCTGGTCGATATGCCGGCCGTCCGCGGTCGGCCAGCTGCGCCACTGCGATCCGTACACCGGTCCCAGCTCACCGTTCTCGTCCGCCCATTCGTCCCAGATGCTGACACCGTTTTCTTTCAGGTAACGGATATTGGTATCACCCTGCAGGAACCACAACAGTTCGTGAATAATGGAACGCAAATGCAGCTTCTTGGTGGTCACTGCGGGAAAACCCTTGCCCAGGTCAAAACGCATCTGGTAGCCGAATACACTCAGCGTGCCGGTACCGGTACGGTCTTCCTTGCGCACGCCCTTGTCCAGCACGTGCTGCATCAGATCAAGATACTGCTTCACCCTTTCCTCTCCCCGAGTAGGCCCACCACAACAAATAGATACCAAACAGGATCATCGGCGCCGACAGCACCTGCCCCTCGGTTACCCAGCCAAACGCCAGGTAGCCGATTTGCGCATCGGGCACGCGTACAAACTCGACAGCAAACCGGAATATGCCATAAAACAGCATGAACATACCGGATACGGCACGGCGCGGGCGCGGTTTCGCCGAGTAGAACCACAGGATAAGGAACAACACCAGGCCCTCAAAGAACGCCTCGTAAAGCATCGAGGGATGACGCGGCTGGTTGTCCACGAACGGAAACACCATGCCCCAGGGCAGGTCCGTGGGCCGACCCCACAGTTCACCGTTGATGAAATTACCAATACGACCGGCGCCCAGGCCAATGGGGACATAGGGCGCAATGACATCGGTCACCTGGTAGAAGGTGCGCCCGGTCTTGCGACCAAACAGCCACATGGCGATAAACACGCCGAGCATACCGCCGTGGAACGACATGCCGCCCTGCCAGATACGGAAGATCATCAGCGGGTCGTCCACAAACAGGCCAAAGTTGTAGAACAGCACATAACCGATACGGCCGCCGAGAATGACGCCCAGTGCCCCGTAAAATAACAGATCGCTGATTTCTTCCGGCTTCCAGCCGGAACCGGGCTTGCGCGCGCGCAGCGTCCCCAGCCACCACACGGCGATAAAACCGATCAGGTACATCATCCCGTACCAGTGAATGGCAAACGGGCCGAACGATACAATCACCGGGTCAATATTCGGATAGGTCAACATAATGATCAGCTCGGCAATACGCGGCAGAACAGGGCTTTCAGGTAAGCCGTCTCGGGAATAGCGGGATGCACAGGATGATCCGGTCCCTGGAAACCCCGTTCAAGAATCTGCAGGCTACGGTCCAGGTGACGCGACGACTGCAACAGGATTTTCTGGAACTGCGCCTCGCCCAGGTGATGCGAGCAGGACGCCGAAACCAGTATGCCGTCTTTCTTCAATACCTGCATACCCAGCTGGTTGATGCGGTGGTAGGCCTGCTCACCGGCCTTGCTGTCCTTGCGGCGTTTGATAAAGGCCGGCGGGTCAAGCACAACAACATCAAAACGTTCCTGGTCAACGCGCAGCTGCGCCAGTACCTCAAAAGCATCGCCCTGTATGCTCGCCACCGTATCGCCAAAGCCGTTGGATTCAGCACCGGCGTGCACCCGGTCCAGCGCCTGTTCCGAGGCATCCACACAAAACACTTCACTGGCGCCGCCGGCAGCCGCCTGCAAACCCCAGCCGCCGACATAACTGAAGACGTCCAGTACGCGCCGGTCTTTGGCATAGGCGCGTAAACGTATCCGGTTCATGCGCTGGTCGTAGAACCAGCCGGTCTTCTGACCCTGTTGCAGCGACACCTCGAAACCCACGCCGGCCTCTTCCACCCTGACCTGTTCCGGCACCTCGCCCAGTGTCTCCTGGTAACTGTCCAGCCCCTCGAATTTGCGGATCGCGCTGTCGCCACGCAGCACCACCCCTTTCGGATGAATCACCTTGTCCAGCGCTTCCAGCACCTGCTCGCGCACCGCCTCCATACCGGCCGTGGTCAACTGCACCACGCACACATCGCCGTAACGATCGATGACCAGCCCCGGCAACTGGTCCGATTCTCCGTACACCAGCCGGTAAAAGGGCTGATCAAACAAGTGTTCGCGCAATGACAGCGCCACCTTGAGCCGGTGCACAATCAACGAGCGATCCAGCACATAGGCCGGATCACGGCTCACCAGCCGCGCACAGATCAGCGACGCCGGGTTGACGTAACCGTTACCCAGCAACTTGCCGTTATGCGCCTGGATCTGCACGGCCTGCCCCGGCGTAAACGCCTTGAGCGGCGTCGCAACATTGTCCACTTCGTTGCTGTATACCCACACATGGCCGGCACGGATACGGCGCTCTTCATTTTTCTTCAACCGCAACGGGGGCAGGTTTTCACTCACAACGGGTTCCTTACCAGGAGGTCATTCAAAGCCGGCAAGCTTACGCGCTCCCCGGCAGTGCGTCGAGCCTGTCCGGCGTACTCAATAACGCCGCTGCCGGCCACAGGATCAGACTGCCACCGCGGTAGGGCCAGCCCCATACGCCGGCCGGCAGTTGTTGCAGTGACTTTTTATTACTCACCAGCACATAGCCCTGACGGTGGGCCTGCAACCAGCGCTGCATGGCGGCCTTGTCCGGCAATGGCTCGATACGTTTCCGCAAACGGCCAATGAATTGAAACTGACCGTGATATTTTCCCAACCAGGCCACCGGGTAACCCAGCGCCTGCAGGTGCGCAATCTGCCGGCCGGGCGGTCGCAGGTCGAAGGGCGCCGTCGCCAGCGAGAACACACCGAGATACACCACCGAGGTAGTAAACATCATGGTCAGCGCGGCAACACGCACGGTCGTCGCCAGTGGCAGGCTCAGGCGCACCAGCACGATCGCCCACAACAGCAACGCCGGCCCCCACATCAACTGAACCTGCCCCAGCCACGCCGGGCCGTCCGACCACCAGGGCAACACCAGCAACAGCACGCCGGTCAGGGCCAGCAACAACGCGGCAAACCCCAGGCTCACTGACTGATCCGGCCGAACCCGTCGCCATTCAGCCAACGCATGCGCCAGCAACACCGCCAGCACCGGGAACAGTGGCAACAGGTACTTGCCCTGCTTGCCGCTCACCAGGCTGAACAGCAATAACCCCGGCACCAGCACCGCCAGGCAAAAACGCACGCCATGGTCCCACTGTGCCGGTTTACCGAGTTGCCGTAACGCTCGCCACAATGCCGGCCACACCAGCCACGGCAACCACATCGCCGGGAACAGCCAAAGATAGGTCCACCAGGGACTCCGGTGCGCAAAGGAGTTCACCACCCGCCCCGCCGACTGCCCCCAGAAAATCGCCTGCCGGTAGGCCTCACCACCCGCCATGCCGGCCGGGATCGCCCAGGCCAGCGCGATGGCAACAGCCAGCGCAACCGCCCCGGCCAGACCGGCATACCAGGTTCGCCAACGCTGCGACTGACCGGCCAGCCACCAGGGCGCCAGCAGCGCGACGGGTAGCACCGGCAGGAAGATTACCGGACCTTTGGCCAGCACGCCGAGTCCCAGCGCCACCCCCACCTGCAACCAGCCGCGTACAGGCCGTTGCGCCGCCTCCAGCAAACCCAGCCAGACCAGCAGTGCCGCGAGTACCAGCAGCATGTCGAACTGAACCAGGGTGAAAAAGTTTTGCCAGAATAACCCGCCCAGCAGCAGCCAGGGTACCAGCGCAGTGGTCATCCGCACCTGTTGCGGCCACAAGCGGCGCGCCAGCCGTGCCGACAGCCAGAGTGCCAGCAGGCTCATCACAAACATCAGCACACGCGGGGGCCAGGCCGACACGCCGAACACCGACCACAGCCCGTGAATCATCCAGAACAACAGGGGCGGCTTGTGGCTGTATGGCTCGCCATTGAGCCAGGGCACGAGGAAATCGCCGCGCTGCCACATTTCCCAGGCGACACTCAGGTAACGCGTCTCATCGACCGGCATCAGTGGCCGCAGCCACAGCTGTATGGCGGCCAGTGCGCTGGCGGCAAACAGCAATTCCAGCCAGCCTGTCGAGATCTTTTCGTTCATGCCTGTTCTCCCGGCGCGGCGGGCAAGCGCCCCCGGTAACGCCGGTAAAGCTGCATGCCCAGTACGCCGGATATGACGAACAGCACAACGCCGACACCGATACGCATGGCCGGATCGACCGTCATACCACTGCCGACCAGCGCGAAAATCAGCATTTGCGGCACATAGCCCACGGCCGAACCGGCCAGGAACGGCCACACCCGCACCCCGCACAGACCGGCGGCAAGGTTCAGCAACAGGTTGCTCCCTGCCGGCAGCAGGCGAATCACCAGCGTGGTGGTAAAGGTATGTTCATGCACAAAGCCGGCGATGTGCCGAAACTTCTCCGGTACACCGGAGACACCGAGAACGTGTCTTGCGGCGCGTCCGTAGGCGACACTCATGACACAGGCGAGTACCACCGCCAGCAGGGCAAACAGGGTCCCGCCAACCAGGCCGAAGGCGTAACCGCCAAGAAATGCCACGACCTGGCGCGGCAGTCCCACCGAGGCAAACAAGGCGGCGAAACCGATAAACAGCAACTGGCCAGCAACGCCCTGGTGACGCACCCGGGCATCGATCCAGGCCTCGTCCGGCAGCATGCCGAAAGTGTCGGACTGAAACAGCCAGCCTATGCCCACCAGCACAGCAATCAGCAATAATCCTTTCAGCAGGCGCCGGTAGGGATGCAAGATTCAGCGTTCCTCTGTCACGTCCGGGCGCAGTGTGCGACGGCGCAGCCACAGCACGCCAAACAGATCGACAATCCCCACCCACAGGCGGTTGAACACGCCATACTTGCTAACGCCCCGCTCGCGCGGTCGATGGTTGACCGGTACCGAACACACGCCACCGCCGGCACGCAGCACCAGCGCCGGGAGAAAACGGTGCATGTGATCGAAACGCGGTAATTGTAAAACGGCTTCACGGCGTAACAGTTTGAGTCCGCAACCGGTGTCCGGCGTGGCGTCGCCCAGCAAGGCGGCGCGCACCGCGTTGGCGACCCGTGACGACAGGCGCTTCAAGCCGTTGTCACGACGCTGCCGGCGCCAGCCGCCGACCAGCCACAGCGACTCGTCCTCGCGGGCAACCGCGTACAGCGCGGGGATATCGGCGGGGTCATTCTGTCCGTCGCCGTCCAGCGTGGCGATCCAGGGGGCGCGCGCCGCCAGCAGACCGGACAGCAACGCCGCACTCTGCCCGGCATTTTTCGCATGATGCAACACGCGCAGCTGTGGACAAGCCGCGCGCAACGCCAGCAGCCGTTCCAGCGTGGCGTCGCGACTGCCGTCATCGACAAAGATCACCTCGTAGTCAAAACGCCCATCCAGCACGCAGCGCACCTCGTCCAGCAGGGGCTGTACGTTGTCCTGCTCGTCGAATACCGGGATAACGAGGGAAAGCTCCATAAGATTCAAAAAGTTTACGGCGCACCCGCTTGTGCGCGGCAAGACCGCCTCTGTATAGTTGACCATTACAGTCAGGAATTATGCCGGATCGCGTCCCATGCCCAGCCCTACGCAATATACCAACCATCTCGTCAACGAAACCAGCCCCTACCTGTTGCAGCACGCACATAACCCGGTCGACTGGTATCCCTGGGGGCCGGAAGCGCTGGACAAGGCGCGCCGCGAGAACAAGCCCATCCTGCTGTCGATCGGTTACTCCGCCTGCCACTGGTGCCATGTCATGGCCCATGAGTCCTTCGAGGACCCCGCCACTGCCGAGGTCATGAACCGCCTGTTCGTCAATATCAAGGTCGACCGCGAAGAGCGGCCGGACCTGGACAAGATTTACCAGACCGCGCACTCGCTGCTCACCCAACGCAATGGCGGCTGGCCGCTGACCATGGTACTCGACCCGGAATCCCGTGTGCCATTTTTTGGCGGCACCTACTTCCCGCCGGAACCCCGCCACGGGCTGCCGGCTTTTACCGAACTGTGCCAGCGGGTGGTCGATTTTTACCATGAGAAACACGATGAACTGGCGCAACAAAACCGCTCGTTGATGGAATTCATGCGTGACATGAACCAGACTGACACGGCCTCGCCGGAAGTCTTGAACAGCATGCCGCTCGACGTGGCCCGGCAACAACTGGCCAGCCAGTTCGACAAACACTACGGTGGTTTCGGCAAGGCCCCCAAGTTCCCGCACCCGACCAGCCTGGAGCGCCTGTTGCGCCACTGGGCCGCCACGGCGCGCGAAGACCGGGAAGCGCTGGACATGGTGACCTCAACCCTCGATCACATGGCGCTGGGGGGACTGTACGACCAGGTCGGTGGCGGCTTCTGCCGCTATTCGGTCGATGAACAATGGATGATCCCGCATTTTGAAAAAATGCTCTACGACAACGGCCCGCTGCTGTCACTGTACAGCGAAGCCTGGGCGGCGACCGGCAAGCCCTTATACCAGCGTATCGTGGCTGAGACAGCTGACTGGGTGCAGCGCGAAATGCAGTCACCCGAAGGCGGCTACTACGCCAGCCTCGATGCCGACAGCGAAGGCGAGGAAGGGAAATTCTATGTCTGGGCGCAGGATGAACTGCATGCCCTGCTCGATGACGACGATTACGCCATCGCCGCCCTGCGCTTCGGCTTTGACCGCAACGCGAATTTCGAAGGTCGCTGGAACCCGCATGTCTATACCTCGATAGAAGCCATCGCGGAGAAAACCGGTTGTGATGTGGAACAGGTTCAGGCGCGGCTGGGCTCGGTGCGCAGCATCCTGTTCAGGGCGCGCGAGCAGCGCGTCCGACCGGGCCGCGATGACAAGATCCTGGTGTCATGGAATGCGCTGATGATCAAGGGCATGGCGCAGGCGGCACGCACCTTCGACCAGCCCGACTGGTTTGCCTCGTCACAACGCGCACTGGACTTCATCCGCACCACCCTGTGGCGGGACGGCCGCCTGCTTGCCACCTGCAAGGATGGCCGCGCGCATTTATCGGCGTATCTTGATGATTACGTGTTTCTCATCGACGCCATCCTCGAACGCCTGCAACACCGCTGGAACCGTGACGAACTCGATTTCGCGCTGCAACTGGCCGAGGTGGTGTTGAAACACTTTGCCGACCCGGACGGCGGTTTCTGGTTCACGGCCGACGACCACGAAGCGTTGATCCAGCGCCCCAAACCGCTGGGTGACGACGCTCTGCCGGCCGGTAACGCCATCGCCGCCAAAGTCTTTGGCAGGCTGGGCCACCTGCTCGGTGATAGCCGCTACACGGACGCCGCGGAAGGCACCCTGAAAGCGGCGTGGCAGCCGATGCAACAAGGCCCCTACGGACACACCGGACTGTTGCTGGCGCTGGAAGAAACCCTGTACCCCGTGGAAACCCTGGTCATTCGACCGGGCAAAAACGAAACCGCCTGGCGACAAGCCATCGGCAATGACTATACGCCACGCCGTTTGCCTTTCATCATTCCTGACGAGGCGAATGAACTCCCGGGCCTGCTTGCCGAACGTAAACCGCAAGGGGGCGGCATTGCCTACCTGTGCCAGGGACTGCAATGCCTGCCGCC
>CAYYAP010000004.1:33743-41829 GCA_964469575.1 uncultured Thiohalobacter sp. | reverse complement strand
TACTTTTTGCCACCGCCACCCTGCTGGAAACCGGCTGGTAACTGGCCGAAATCGCCTTCTTCGAAGAAGAAACCCAGCATGTGCTTTTCGATCAGTTCGATGGCTTTTTCATCGGCTGTCGTCAGGCCATTTTCATTAATAATAGTCGTCAGCCGTTCAAGCCACTGCTTCCAGCCTTCTTTCGACACATTTCCGTAAATCCGTATGCCCAGCTCACCGGGATGCGGCGGCTGATCCAGCCCTTCCGCTTCTTTTTTCAACACCACACACTGAACCATTCTCGTCATCTTGATTTCCTGAACGGGTTGTTAATCTGATACATTCTGTTCGTATTTCTTCAGCAGCACGCCGTCGTCGCCACAGCAACTCGCCGCGCACTTCCTGACCTGGTGAATCTCTTCCTCACTGGCGCCAAGGTAGAACGACACGGGACGATTTTCAGCCGCGCAATCGCAGCCCTTGTCATTATACACGTAAATATTCGTCAGACCGGCACGCGCCGCCGCATCGCGGGCGGCAAACAGCGTGGCCTCCGGGGTTGGCGGGATATCGCTGAGCTTGTAGGCGGGGAAAAAGCGTGTGATGTGCCAGGGACTGTCCTTGCCGAGGTTGTCGCGCACCCAGCAGGCGATACGGTAGTGCTCTTCCGGGTCGTCGTTCTTGCCGGGGATGATATTGGTCCGGGTTTCCACGTGGATACCCAGCTCCTGCGCCATTTTGATCGAATGCAGCACCTGTTCAACCCGCGCCGGTTTGCAGATTTCCCGGTAGAAGTCGTCACTGAGGCTTTTGATATCCGAACACAGGACATCGATATGGGGTGCTGCCAGTTCCAGCGCTTCGTCGGTGACAAAACTGTTGGAAACATAAACGGTATACAAGCCGGCTGCGTGCGCCAACTTCGCTGTATCGATAATATATTCCAGCCACACCGCCGGTTCGGAATAGGTAAAGGCGATACCCTGTACACCGGCCCGCAAGGCGGTATCGACCAGCGACTGCGGCGGCACCCAGGCCTCATGTGACTCACCGCGCGCCAGCTCGTCCAGCGCCTTCACACCCCAGGAAATATCCAGGTTGTGGCAGCCGCCACAGCGGAAACTGCAACCGAAACTGCCCACCGACATCACCCGTGTGCCGGGACGGTAGTGCTTTACCGGCTTGTCTTCGATGGGGTCGATATCGATAGACGAAAGAATACCGTAGGACAGGTTATACAGGGTGCCGTCCCGGTTGACGTGCGCCTGGCAGAAGCCCCGTTGGCCGTGACCGATCTTGCAACGCCACAGGCACAGGTTGCAGCGCGTGGTGCCGTTGGGGAGTTTTTCCTGAAGCCGGGTTTCAACCAGCTGGTATTGTTGGGGGGCAGTCAAAGTTCACCTGTTTCGGTTGATGGCCGTGAAACGGATTTGCCCCATACTACACCAAACACGGCCGCACACAGGATTCCCGCTATGGTTTTCCGGTTTTCCCCGGCCCCGTAATGTCACCTTCAATCCATTAGTTAATGTGTGTGAAGCCGGCATACCGCTTCATATTATGATGGATTCACGAAAAAAACCGACGATACATCTCCGCTCCATGAAAACACTCCGGCAACTGCATTTCGACAACCACTACGCGAACCTGCCGGAGATCTGTTTTTCCGAACACGCGCCGCAGCCGTTCGAGAATCCACACCTGGTGCACTTCAATGCCGACGCTGCTGCATTGATTGATCTTGACCCCAAACAGGCAAATACCCCGGAACTCCTGGACTTCGCCACTGGCAGGCAACTACCGCCCGGTTGCCGCCCGCTTGCCACCTGTTATGCCGGGCACCAGTTTGGCCAGTACGTCCCGCGCCTGGGTGACGGGCGCGCCATTCTGCTCGGCCAGGTACGCAACGATCAGGGGGAAAGCTGGGACCTGCAACTCAAGGGCAGTGGCGCCACACTGTATTCCCGCGGCGGCGACGGGCGTGCCGTGCTGCGCTCCACCATTCGCGAATACCTGTGTAGCGAGGCCATGCACGGACTCGGTATCCCGACCACGCGAGGACTGTGCATGACCGGCAGTGATGAGGAGGTCTACCGTGAGCAGATCGAAACCGGCGCCATGCTGCTGCGCATGGCGCCCAGCCATATCCGCTTTGGCAGCTTTGAATATTTATATTATGAAGAACGCCACGAGGACCTGCGCGCCCTGGCTGACTACACACTGGCGCAGCACTTCCCCGACCTGCTCGACACGGAAAACCCGTACCTTGCACTGCTCGACTCAGCCATCGCATCGACGGCAGCACTGATAGCCCGCTGGCAGTCTGTGGGTTTTGCGCACGGCGTAATGAACAGCGACAATATGTCGATTCACGGTATCACGCTGGATTATGGACCGTTTGGCTTCCTCGACGCCTACGACCCGGGTTTTATCTGCAACCATTCAGATCACGGCGGCCGCTACGCCTTCGACCAACAACCGGGGGTTGGACTGTTTAATCTCAGTTGCCTGGCGCAAGCGTTGTTGCCGCTGATAGCGCCAGCCCCGGAAGCCTCGGCGGAAATGGCGAAACAGTCACTGGACAGGTACCAGTCGCTTTATATCAATGCGTACTCGGCAAACATGCGCAGCAAACTGGGGCTACGCGAGAGCCATCACGAAGACAAGGCTTTGTGTGAGTCCTTGCTCGACATCATGGCGGCCAGCCACGCCGATTACACACGGGTATTCCGGCGCCTGTCCGAGACACACGAGCTCGATACGCTGTGCGATCTGTTCGTTGACCGTGATGCCTGCAAAAACTGGCTGCACGACTACCGCGCACGCCTGAAGCTTGAAAACAGCGAGTCAGAGGCCCGCAGCCGGTCTATGAAGCAGGTCAACCCAAAGTTCATCCTGCGCAACCACCTGGCCGAAACCGCGATACGCCAGGCCCGTGATGAAAATAACTATGGGGAAATCGATACACTCATGCGTTTGCTGAAAAATCCCTTTGACGACAACCCGTCGCTTGATGACTACGCCGCTGAACCGCCCGACTGGGCGAAAAGCATTTCAGTCAGTTGTTCATCGTAATGCAAGGAAAAGGCAGGCCATGACAGCACTCAAACACGTCTTTGACGGCACGCGCGACAACTTCCCGCAACTGGTCGTGGAAAACTCCCGCAAGGGGCTGGTGGTGGTCAACTACTGGACGCCGGGCGCCGGCCCCTGCCTGCGCCTGTGGCAGACGCTGGAGCAACTCAGCCAGGACTACGCCGGGCGCTTTCTGCTGGTCAACGTCAACACCGATGCGCAAAAGGCGCTGGCCCGGGATAACGGCATTACCAGCGTACCTACCCTGAAACTCTACCGCGATGGCGATATCGTGGAATCGGTCTACGGTGCGCAATCCGACATCTCACTGCGTGCGGTGATCGATAAATACGTTCCGCCGGCACCGGATACCGAGATCGCCGAAGCGATCAGCCTGTACCAGCAGGGCCGCGTGGACGATGCGCTGTTGAAACTGGTTGAGGCGGGTATCCGCACACCGGACAATGCGCGCGTGCACGCCACCGCCATCAAGCTGTTACTGCGCGAAAAACGCTACGCTGATATTGAAAATTATATCAAGGTGCTACCGAGTGAGATCCGCGCCCGGGAGAATATCGGCGCCCTGTCTGTGCATGCAAAAATGCTGGCCCTGGCGGAACAGGCCGACACCCCGGACGCACTCGATGCCCGTATCGAAGCCTCACCACAGGACACCGACGCGCTGTTGAGCCGCGCCGCGCAAGCCATGGTAATCGATGATTTCACCACTGCACTGGAGCTGCTGTTGCGTACCTGGCAACTGGACCCGGCCTGCCACGAGGCCCTGCCACGAAAGGCCATGCTGGTCATCTTCACCTTACTGGGTGAGCAACACGAACTGACCCGTCAATACCAGAAGGCCATGCTGGAGGGCCTGCACTGACCGCTCAGGCGGCTTCCTGCGCCAGAGCGCGGGCCTGTTGTTTCATCAACTCGACAATTGCGTACACCCCCACGTGGCGATTGGGCGACAGGTGGTCGTAGAGATGCAGTCGCTCGAACACCTCGTCGACATCGAGTTGTTCGATTGCGGATGCGCTACGACCCGAAGCGAGTTCAATGAGGATGGCCAGCACGCCCTTGATGATACTGGTATCACAATCGCCGTAATAACGGATCAACGAGGGATCCTTTTCATCCCGGTAGGCACAGACCCAGACCTGGCTCATGCAGGGCTTGACGTGATTCTCGTCCGTTTTCAACGCATCCGGCATGGGGGGCAGGTTTTCGCCCAGTTCGGTGATATAGAGGTAGCGCTGCTCCCAGTCATCCAGTAGTTCGAAGTTCTCTACAATATCATCCAGGCCTGTCATATCACGCACCCCCTGCGCCATCGGCTGTGGAAGCCAGCCTGTCGTGCAACAGGCTGTCCGCCAGTTCACAAAGCACGGGGTCATCGAGTCTGCGGGTAATTTCAGCGGCAAACCCCGTTGCCAACAGGATACGGGCAGCCGCTTCGTCGATACCTCGTGACCGCAGGTAGAAGACCTGCTGTGGATCCAGCTGGCCGACGGTTGTGCCGTGACTGCACTTCACATCATCCGCGTAAATCTCCAGTCGCGGCTTGGTATCGATCTCGGCATCCGGCGCCAGCACAAGATTGTCATTGCGCAACTGTGCATCGGTGTGCTGGGCTGACTCCCCCACACGAATACAGCCGTCGAAAACAGCCCGCCCCTTGCCGTGCAACAGGCCACGGAAATTCGACCGGCTGCGACAGGACGGGATACTGTGATCGATATCGAGATGGATATCGGAAAGCTGTCCCCTGCCAACGGCATACAAGCCGTCGAGATCGCAACCGGCGTCTTCCCCGGTGAAGTTGACCTGGTATTCCATCCTCGACCAGGCACCGCCGAGCATCAGCGACACACCACGGTACTGGCTGCCCGTATCCAGTGAAACAAACAGGCTGTCGAGGTGCCAGGCCGCGCGCGCCACATCCTGGAAGCACACGTGGTTCAGCGTTGCGCCCGCTTCCAGGCGGATCTCGGTCAGGCCATTGTGAAACGTTCTGGCCGACGCCTCACTGGCAAACCTTTCCACCAGCGTAAGCTGTGCACCGGCCTCCAGTACAATCAGGTTACGCAATGGCGCCAGCGTTGCCTGTGTTCGCGCCGCGCCCAGACATAACAGTTCGACCGGCTGTTCCAGGTGCACGCCTTTTTCTACATGCAGGAACAAGCCGTCAGCCAGGATCGCACTGTTCAGCGCATGGAACAGATGCCGCCCCTGTCCGGCGAGTGAGCCCAGCCAGCGCATGACCTGTTCCGGCTCCTGTACAAGGTACTCAGCCAGGCTCACCAGGGTGACGCCATCCGGCCTGTTCTCATCATTCGACAGTTGTGGCGCATAGCATCCGTTGACAAAGACCAGTCGCCAGGCATCCGCCAGCGGTGTCACCGGACAGGTGTCGGGCGTAAACGGGATATCGATACCCGTCTCGTCGGGATAAAAATCCTGGTCCAGCAAGCTATCGATACGGGTATAGCGCCAGTCTTCCTGGCGCCGACTGATCGCCGGCATCACATCCAGCGCCCTGTTCGCCCTTTCACGCAGTTGTTCAAGATGGTTGTTCCCGGCGACGGGTAGACGTAGTACGCTGCGCTGCGCGGAATCCATGAACCAGTGACGCTGCTCCACCTCGCCCATCATCATGCCGCCGCCCCTTCTGTTAACCAGCCATAACCTTTCTGCTCCAGCTCCAGCGCCAGCGCGCGGTCACCCGAACGCACAATCCGTCCATCCACCAGCACGTGAACCCGGTCCGGCGCAATATAATCGAGCAGGCGCTGGTAGTGCGTAATCAACAGGATCGCGCGATCCGTGCTGCGCAAGGCATTGACGCCATCGGCGATCACCCGCAGGGCATCGATATCCAGCCCGGAATCCGTTTCGTCGAGGATGGCCAGGGCCGGCTCCAGCAAGGCCATTTGCAGGATTTCATTGCGCTTCTTCTCACCACCGGAGAATCCAACATTGACATGACGTTTCAGCAGGGTTTCATCCATCCCAAGCTGCTGCGCACACTGCTTCACCCGGCGCATGAAACCGGCAGCATCAAGTTGCGGCTGGTTACGCGCACAGCGTATAGCATTCAGCGACTCGCGCAGGAAGGTCAGGTTATTCACACCCGGCAATTCGACCGGGTACTGCATGGCGAGAAAAATACCCTTTCGTGCACGTTCCTCGGTACACATGGCCAGCAGGTCCTCGCCCCGGTATTTAACCTCACCCTGCGTGATGTCATAGCCGTCGCGCCCGGCAAGTACGTGCGACAAGGTGCTTTTACCCGAACCGTTCGGCCCCATGATGGCGTGTACCTCGCCAGCGTCGATTTGCAGATCGAGCCCCTTGAGAATCGGTTTCCCTTCGACATCGACATGCAGGTTCCTGACAGTCAGCATCATGACACTCTCCTCACCGCGTGTGGTTTTTACCCGACCGCACCTTCCAGGGTAATGTTCAGTAACTTCTGTGCTTCAACGGCGAACTCCATCGGCAACTCGTTGAACACTTCCTTGCAAAAGCCGTTGACGATCATGAACACCGCGTCCTCCTCGGAGAGTCCGCGCTGCCGGCAATAGAACAGTTGATCCTCGGCAATTTTGGATGTCGTCGCCTCGTGTTCAACCCGGGCTGTCGGGTTACGGACTTCGATATAGGGCACGGTATTCGCACTGCAATGGTCGTTCAGCAACAGCGAATCGCAACGCGTATGATTGCGCGCATCGGCCGCCCGCGCACTCATACGCACCAGGCCCCGGTAAGTGTTTTTACCCGCACCGGCGGAAATGCCTTTGGAAACAATAGTGCTGCGTGTATTACGACCGAGATGAATCATTTTGGTGCCGGTGTCAGCCTGCTGCCTGCCGCGTGTCACCGCCACCGAATAGAACTCGCCAATCGATTCATCGCCACGCAGGATGCAACTCGGGTACTTCCAGGTAATCGCCGACCCGGTTTCCACCTGCGTCCAGCTGATGTGGGAACGGTCTCCCCGGCAGTCTCCGCGCTTGGTCACAAAGTTGTAGATACCACCGCGCCCCTGTTCATCACCGGGATACCAGTTCTGTACCGTGGAATACTTGATGCGCGCATCGTCCAGCGCAATCAGTTCCACCACGGCGGCGTGCAGCTGGTTCTCTTCGCGCATCGGCGCGGTGCAGCCTTCCAGGTAGCTGACATGGCTTCCCGCTTCGGCAACGATAAGCGTACGTTCAAACTGCCCGGTGTTGCGCTCGTTGATACGGAAGTAGGTCGACAGTTCCATAGGACAGCGCACGCCTTCCGGCACATAGACAAAGGTGCCATCACTGAACACGGCTGCATTCAGTGCGGCGAAATAATTGTCTGTGTGCGGCACAACCGACCCAAGCCAGGGCTGCACAAGGTCGGGGTACTCGCGTATGGCTTCGGAGATGGAGCAGAAAATTACCCCGGCATCGGCGAGACGGGTGCGGAAGGTGGTTGCGACCGAAATGCTGTCGAATACCGCATCGACCGCCACCCCGGCCAACGCCTTTTGCTCCTGCAAGGGAATGCCGAGACGGTTATAGGTCTCGATCAGGTCAGGGTCGACTTCCTCCAGGCTGGCGGGCCCATCACCCTTGCGCCTTGGCGCGGAATAATACGAAATCGACTGAAAGTCGATCGGCGGGTAATCCACATAGGCCCAGTCCGGCTCCTGCATACCGCACCAGTGCCGGTACGCCGTGAGACGACGCTCCAGCATCCAGTCCGGCTCGTGCTTTTTGGCGGAAATTGCACGAATAACCGTCTCATTCAGACCCGGCGGAAGGGTATCGGACTCGATATCGGTCACGAATCCGTGTTCATAGCCCGCACGCATCAGGTCGTCTACTGCACTGCTGTTCATCGTCACTGTCGTGAACCCCGCGCTAATACCTGAGTAAATAAGTCAGGTATTCTTATGCGCCTTTTTAGCGGGGAAAACAAGGCCCGGGAAAGTAGGGATTATTTAAGCTCATGCAGCGTGTACCGCCATTTCCACACCGTTGGTCATGGCGAT
>CAYYAP010000004.1:31101-33643 GCA_964469575.1 uncultured Thiohalobacter sp. | reverse complement strand
ACATTCAACAGACCTCCACCCGCAACAGCCCGCAATGCGCTTGAACAGCGCGCGGATTCACCGCGTGGAAGTGTTACGCATCCTGACGGGAAAGACTGTCACCCAGTTGACACTTGTTAAACGGGCAGCTGCGATAGCCGGTAGGTTGGGCTGACGAAGGAAGCCCAACGGCTCCACAACGTTGGGCTTCGCTGCGCTCAGCGCCAACCTACAGGTTCGGTCAATGACAAATTGTTCCTTAAACACAAAGGTGTTGTGGTTTCAGGCCGTATGGGATGAGGTTTTTTTGGTGGCGTCCGGGGAAGTACCTGCCGCGTACTCCTGTAACGACTCCAGCTCGGTGACCACTGTCTGAAAATGGTGTTTGTGCAGAATACCGTGTTTGCGCCAGTGTTGGAGATGCCGGTTTACGACCTGCCGCACGGAACCCACCATGCGCGCCAGTGACTCGTCGTGCAGGTCGTTGATGAGGTGGAGGTGGCGGCCTTGTCCGCCTTCTCCAGCCCGTTCCGGTTTCACGTGGCGCAGAATCAGCCGGGCAAGGCGCGTCATGGTGTCGTGCAGGGCGAGGTCTGTGGCCAGATCCTCGATCTTGCGCATCTGCTCACCAAGATAGGGCAGGAAGTTACGATTGAACTCCGGATGGTTCTGAAGCCATGCCCTCGCATCATCCAGCGGTACGGAAATCAGGCCGACATCATCAAGCGCGACAGGTGTCACTTCGTGCGGGTGGGTATTAAGCAGGGAGATCAGGTCAATCCCGTCGCCCGGGCCGAGGAGAAACAGTGTGATACTGCGCCCTGTTTCCGGATTGATGCGCATCACCTCGACGCGACCGTCAATCAGCAGGTAGAACCGCTTCTGAAAGATTGATGGGTCAAGCTGCACGCCTCGGCGCCAACTCTCACGCCGGAACATTCCGAGCATGTCATATATCAGCGTACCTGATAGCCCGTTAAACAGCGGGGAGCTGGTCAACTGAGCCTTGCAGTGTGCATAGTAATCCATATCGATTTTCATGCTCATTGCTCTGGCAAGGTGGGTGATAATCCGTGGGCATTGTGGCACAGGCCGCTGCCAACAACAAAACACGCGCCTGTCACATAAGTGACACACCTTTACCCGGCGTAAGCGTACCCTGCAGGCATGGCTTGAAACCGGTCTTCCATGCCACAATTTAGCAGAAACGCACATTCAGCCGCTCACCGGAGCCGTAGATGGAATTTAAAGACTATTACCAACTCATGGGTGTGGAGCGCGACGCCACCCAGGACCAGATCAAGCGTGCCTACCGGAAACTGGCGCGCAAGTATCACCCGGATGTCAGTAAAGAAACGGATGCGGAGGCCCGCTTCAAGGAGGTCGGCGAGGCCTACGAGGTATTGAAAGACCCGGAAAAGCGTGCCGCCTATGACCAGCTGGGCGCCAACTGGAAGGCCGGCAGTGACTTCAACCCGCCGCCGGACTGGGATGCCGGTTTTGAATTTGGCGGTGGAGGCTATACCGGTAGTGATTCAGCCAATTACAGTGACTTTTTCGAGTCTCTGTTTGGCCAGGGTTTCAGTAGCGCACCGGGTGGCCGCGCACGTGGCGGCTTCCATGCACGCGGCGAAGACCACCATGCGAAAGTATTCATCAACATCGAAGACGCGTTTCGCGGTGCAACGCGTGGCATTACCCTGCGCCACCCTGAACTGGATAAAAGCGGCCATGTGATAAACCGTGAACGTACGCTGAATGTCAAAATCCCCAAGGGGGTAAAGGAAGGACAGCGCATCCGCCTGAGTGGTCAGGGCGCACCCGGCATCGGCAAAGGGCCGGCAGGCGACCTGTACCTGGAAATCGGTTTCAACCCGCATTCGATTTACCGTGTGCAAGGCCGTGACCTGACGCTTGATCTGCCGGTGGCCCCCTGGGAGGCCGCGCTGGGCGCCACGGTAAAAACACCCACACCGGAAGGCCCGGTGGATCTGAAAATCCCCGCCGGTACCCGCAGTGGACAGAAACTCCGCCTGAAAGGCCGGGGTATCCCCGGCACGCCGCCGGGTGACATCTATGTTATTCCGCAGATTACCTTGCCACCGGCACATAACGAGGCGGCGAAAGCCCTGTACCGCAAGATGGAACAGGAACTGGCCTTTAACCCGCGCAGCAAACTGGGAGTGTAAGCCACCATGCCGACAAACATACTGGAAGGTTTACTGATCGACGAACAGAGCCGGATGTCACTGGTCGAAGTCTGTCGCGCCTGTTCGCGACATGCGGAATGGGTCATTGAGCTGGTTGAGGAAGGCGTGCTGGAACCTGTCGGGCGTTCTCCCGATCAGTGGCGCTTCCCGCCAACTGCGCTGCAACGCGCACTGGTTGCCGCACGCCTGCAACACGATCTTGGTATCAACCTTGCCGGCGTAGCGCTGGCGCTGGATCTGCTCGATGAAATCAATGCCTTGCGCATACAACTGCGCAGGCCCGGCGAATGAGTGATGAGAAACTCACCCTCAGGGAAGTTATCGCCATGGGCGTTGGCGGTATGGTCGGCGGC
>CAYYAP010000004.1:16691-31001 GCA_964469575.1 uncultured Thiohalobacter sp. | reverse complement strand
GAAACTCACCCTCAGGGAAGTTATCGCCATGGGCGTTGGCGGTATGGTCGGCGGCGGGATTTTCTCCGTACTCGGCCTCGCCATTGCCCAGGCCGGCCACGCGGCGCCGATCGCGTTTGCGCTGGGTGGTGTTATCGCCCTGCTGACCGGCCTGTCCTACGCCAGACTGGGGCTGGTCTACCAGTCCAGTGGCGGCAGCTTTACCTTCCTGGAACATGCATTCAGTCACCAGAACATCGCCGCCATCGGCGGCTGGCTGTTACTGGTGGGCTATGTCGGCACCCTGTCGTTGTATGCCTATACCTTTGGTGTCTACGGCAGCGCCATGCTCGGTGATGATGGTACCAGTAGCGCCATGCACCACCTGCTGGAAACACTCATTCTGCTCAGCTTCCTCGGCGTCAACCTCTACGGCATCAAGGCAAGCGGCACCAGCGAACTGTTGATTGTGACGATCAAGGTCATCATTCTGAGCCTGTTCGCGATTATCGGCCTATTTTACATCAAGGGAGACCATGTACTGCCGGTATTCAACGAAGGATATACCGGTGTCATAATGGGTGCGGCGCTGATCTTCGTGGCCTACGAAGGTTTTGAACTGATCCCGAATGCCATCAACGAAATGGAAGATCCACAGCACAACCTGATGCGCGCCATCATGTGGTCGATTGCTATCGCCATCGCCATTTACGTACTGGTTTCCATCGTCGCCGTGGGAAACCTGCTACCCGAAGAAATCGTAAAATACAAGGAATACGCACTTGCCGTTGCGGCCAAACCCTTTCTCGGCAGTGCCGGGTTTCAGTTAATTGGCCTGGCTGCACTTTTCTCCACGGCCTCGGCGATCAACGCCACCCTGTTCGGAACCGCGCGCCTTGGCATGATCATGGCCACTGAGAAAGCCCTGCCTGTCGCATTCAGTTTACGCCGCTGTGAAAACAATATTCCCTGGTTCAGCCTGATTACCATCACAGCCATCACGCTGCTGTTTGTTAACACCGCCAACCTGACAATCATTTCATCATTCGCCAGTTCGACCTTTCTGCTGATTTTTGCACTGATTAACCTGTCGGCCTGGCGCCTCAGGAAAAAAACGGCGGGCAAAGCTTTTCTGCCGCTCACAGGACTCGTCCTGTCGATGATCTCCTGGCTGGCATTAATCGGCTATCTGTGGGTGAGCAACCGTGAAAGCCTGCTATGGATTGGTACGCTCTACCTTGCCGTGATTGCGGCGGAAATACTATTCAGCCAGCGTCGCTGGCTGTTTCGTACGGAGTAATACTTCACCTTGTAATCTACCGTCAAACCTCTATGGCAACTTTGATAGACCCGATACACAGGACAAGAATAATGCATGATAACGGTAAAGTCCTTGCCTGCCTGACGCTGGCGCTGCTACTCGCTTTTCCCGTCATGGCCGCCAGCGCGCCCACGCATGAAAAACACCTGCGCGAAGCCGCCAAATACCGGCTGGAACTGGATAACGATGCCTTCGTCGGTTCCGACAACCAGTTCTCCAGCGGCTGGAGTTTCCAGTATCACTCGGCGGTTGCCGATGACTGGCATTCAGTGAAAACACCGGCGGACTGGCTGATCAGTCCCGGTGAGGATCTGCCTGGTCTGCAGAACAAGGCACTGAAAAAACGCTTTAATATCTCGGTAGGACAAATCATCCAGACACCGGGGAAACTTAATGAACGCGATCGGATAAAAGATGACGTACCCTATGCCGCCATCATTGCTGCCCAGTCGACCTGGCTCGCCTACGACAACGAAAATTTTCAGGGCTATGAGCTATCATTTGGTATTGTTGGCCCGGCGGCGCTTGGCAGGCAATCACAGAACTTCGTACACAGACTGCAGGGCATCAACGAAGCAAAGGGCTGGAACAACCAGCTGAATACCGAGCCGGTATTCAACGTCAACGTGATGCGCAAGAAAAAATTCTACCAGCACCGCAATGCGTCCGGCCTGTCCTGGGATGCCACGCTCGATGGCCATGCAGCACTTGGAACGATGTTTACTCTGGCGGCACTGCGTCTCGAAACCCGTTTTGGTCATAATATGCCGGGCGGATTCATGTACTCCCCGGACCCGATAGGCCACAGCATGATTTATGACGCCAGCCTGAAACCGCCAACCCCGACCAGACCTTCGCTGTATGGGTCCGCCTCGGCCACTGCGGTAGCCGTCGCACATAACCTCCTGCTGGATGGAAATGTTTTCCGCAACAGCCAGACCCACATCGACAAGGAACCCTACCTTTTTATGTTGACCCTCGGCGTTCACTACGAAACACCGACCTGGGGAGCGCATATGGATCTGACTTTCACCACTGACACAGTAGAGACCTCCGGTCTTAGCTCGGCAGAAGACGCCGATAACGCCTTTGGCACGTTCATGTTTGAATGGAAGGTGTAATCAGGATTTCACTAAACACTGGCAAAACCCTGCACCTGTTACAACGGCACTAAATCTCACCTGCCTGTCACTCAGGTTGCATCGTTCCGGTGGCCGGTGATTTAGCGTATGCGCAATCCTCAACCACACCAGGTTGAAGTCTTCACAGGGAGAAACAACGTGGTCGACCTACCCATAGACGAACAAGTCACCCGTAAATTCGGGTCCTACACCCTGGTCGCGGGCTTTCTGTTGATCATCCTGGGTGCTGCGGGCCTGTTCCTGCCCGGCGTCATCTCGCTGGGCACTGCAATTTTCGTCGCCTGGCTACTGATCGTGGGCGCACTCATCTGGGCCACACATACCTACAGGTACCATGCACGAAGCGTCATGGGCTGGATCAAACCGGCCCTGCTGCTCATCACCGGCGGACTGATGCTGTATAACCCCCTGTCCGGCGTTGCTGCAGTCGGGCTGTTGCTGGCCATCTATCTCTTAATGGACGCCTTCGGCAGCTTTGCCCTGGCCCAGTCCATCCATCCTGCCAAAGGCTGGGGGTGGATGGTATTTAACGGCATCATTTCCGCATTACTGGCAATGCTGTTCCTGATTGGCTGGCCGGCGACCTCTCTGTGGCTGGTCGGACTGTATGTCAGCATCAGCCTGCTGTTTGACGGTGTTGCGCTGATTGCTGTCGGCACAGCGATACGCAAGGCCATACAGCGATAAAATCCATGCCCCCGGGGAAACAGCGGGCGTGCCTCGACCGGTTCCGATCCACCGGTCGCCCGGCTGGTGTCGGCGGCACTTGCGGTAATCATGCATTACCATGAAAATCCGGGGGACTGAGTGAACAGGCTATTGAAACGTATACCATGCACATCCTTGTTATCGAAGACGACACCGAAACAGCAAGCTATATTGCCAGGGGCCTGAAGCAGCACGGCTACACGGTTGACCAGGCCGCAGACGGCAAGGACGGCCTGTTCATGGCGCTGGAGAATCAGCACGACATTATCATCCTCGACCGCATGCTGCCCGCGCTGGATGGCCTGTCGATTCTGAAAACCCTGCGCAGTTCGGGTAAACAGACGCCGGTCATTATCCTCAGCGCCATGGGCGAAGTCGATGACCGGGTTGAGGGTTTAAAAGCCGGGGGCGATGACTACCTGGTAAAACCCTTTGCCTTTTCCGAGCTACTGGCGCGCATTGAAGTCTTGCTGCGGCGCGGGGAAATAAAACCTGACACCAGCTTACTGAGAGTGGCTGACCTTGAGCTGGATCGCCTGACACACACGGTGAAGCGGGGTGGTAAAGTCATTAACCTGCAACCACGCGAGTACCTTATTCTCGAGTTTCTCATGCAGCACGCCGGTCAGGTTGTCACCCGCACCATGTTGCTGGAAAGCGTCTGGGAATATCATTTCGACCCGCAGACCAATATCATCGATGTACACATCAGCCGATTGCGCAACAAAATTGACAAGGGATTCACACCGGCTCTTCGATTTACCTGCTTACCACAGCCATCAATACGCCCATTGCCGGTAACCTGAATCGCTGGCCAAATGTCCGTGCCGACAAGAATGGCTGGCTGAATTTCCGGCTTGAAAACGCCGCGAACGGCAAGAACGAAATTCACCTGGCACGGGCACGCAGTTTTACCCTGAGCGGGAATTTTCACCTGCTGGTGGGCCGTGATATCTATGAACTGGAAGAAACCCAGCAACGATTTTTCAGCAACAGTCCTTTCGCCAATGATCCTTTTTTCCGCAACAGCCCACGCAAACCGTGCCGCGCAACGGCCCGAGTCGGAAATCAGCCTTGAGGTACCTGCAAAAAGCCTGTGAGAGCCATAACCGCCATGCCGCTGCCAGAGCACTGATGATGCTGGGCGAAACCTACTGGCCTGACGAACCACCGCGCAGCCTCGATGCACTGGCAGCACGTATCGAACACGGCCAGGCACAGCTCAAGGCACTGGATCGCAGCCTCTACGCCGCTGACGGCGCCGACTGGAACGGTACGGCGCTATGGGCTGCATTCAAACAGGGCCTTGAAGTAAAACAGGTGGATAAGCGCCATGAGGATGATGGACTCAGCCCACTTTATCCGCAGCATTACTAAATACATCGCAGGGTGAATACCCCAGGCCGGAGGCCTGACTGTATCAGTATGATTTCCTCTGACCCGGGCTGCACCCTGTATAGATGGAAGAACACCCACGATACGCGTATAAACAGGAGGTGATGACGCTAAATAGCATATTGCATGCCCAGGCACCTTTACCCTGATTCCCTTCGAGAACAGGCTACAGGTTGACTCAATGCATACACAGGGCATAAATAAAAAACAGCTGGCGACGTTGCAGGTTGACGGTCAATTGCTGCGTTGCGAAGGTGACTGGACGGTTCGTCGGCTATCTGCGCCTGAGTTATGGCTCAGGCAGGCGCACTTTCCGGAAGGACGTATTCAAATAGATTTCAGCGCTGTGCAACGTATTGACACCGGTGGTGCCTGGGTATTGCAGCGCCTGCTACTGAAACTGGAGCAGCGGCAACAACCGGTGGAAATCACCGGCCTGTCGGCAGAGGCGCAAAGTTTACTGGAACTGGTGCGCAACACGGCAATAAAACCCGACGAGGTACCCCGTCCACACTACCCCGGCGTACTTGAAGACCTGGGCCGTAACGGCCTGGACAGCGCCCGAAACAGTTTAGGTCTGCTGGCCTTTATCGGTGAAATGATGAACGACTGGCTGGGGCAGTTGATACGGCCAGGCCGCATACGCTGGCGGGAAATCTTCCATGAACTCGGCGAGGCCGGTTACAAGGCGATCGGCATCGTCGGCCTGCTCTCCTTCCTTCTCGGTGTCGTCATCGCTTACCAGGGTGGCGTACAACTACGCCAGTATGCCGCCAGCCTTTTTGTGGCGGATCTGGTGGGTTTGTCGATGGTGCGTGAGCTGGCGCCGTTGATTACCGCCATCATCGTCGCCGGTCGCAGTGGCTCGGCCTACACCGCGCAGATCGGCACCATGAAGATCACCGAGGAGGTGGATGCCCTGCGCAGCATGGGAGTTCCCCCGATGGATCTGCTGGTGCTGCCCAAGGTGCTGGCATTAATCATCGCACTGCCGCTGCTTACCGTGTATGCCGACATCATGGGTGTACTGGGCGGTATGGTGATGGCCAGCGTTCAGCTGGATGTCGGGTTCTCGACCTACATTGACCGACTGAGCACTGCAGTAAGCGTTCAGTCCTACCTGGTGGGCGTTGGCAAGGCGCCGGTCTTTGCCGCCGTCATTGCCACCCTGGGTTGTTACCAGGGGTTTCAGGTCGCCGGCAGTGCGGAAAGTGTTGGACGGCGCACCACGTTGAGTGTTGTACACTCTATCATAGCGGTTATTGTGATTGACGCCGCCTTTTCCGTCGCCCTGAGTTATTTCGGGATATAAGCATGCCAGGGACAACAGCACTTGCAGGACCCGTCATAGAAACGCATCGAATGACCCTGCGTTTTGGCCATAAACTGGTTCATGAAAACCTCAACCTGTCGGTACAACGCGGTGAGATCCTGGCTATTGTCGGCGGCAGCGGCAGCGGCAAAACGAGCCTGCTGCGCGAAATGGCCATGCTGCAGCCACCATCCGCCGGCTCAGTTCGAGTTCTGGGTACCGAAATCACACAAAGGAATATGGCGCAGACGCTGGAATTACGCCGCCGCCTTGGCGTGCTGTTTCAGAATGGCGCGCTGTTCGGTGGCATGAATGCGCTGCAAAATATCGGCTTCCCCCTGTATGAGCATACGGATTTAAGCGCCAGCCTGATTGATGAAATTGCTTGCGTGAAGCTGGCGCTGGTCGGACTCACGCCCGAGGATGGCCTGCTCTACCCCGACCAGCTTAGCGGTGGCATGCACAAGCGGGCCGCGCTGGCCCGTGCTATCGCACTCGACCCCGAACTGTTATTTCTCGATGAACCCACTTCAGGACTGGATCCTTTAAGCGCGGCGGCATTCGATGAACTGATTCTGGAGCTGAAATCGGCGCTAAATCCTACTATTGTATTGGTAACCCATGACATGGACTCCCTGTGGCGGGTCGCTGACCGCGTGGTATTGCTGGGTGAGGCAAGAATACTGGCGGAGGGTACGATGCAGGAATTGGCGCAATCCCGGGATCCGGCCGTCGTGCGTTTCTTTCAGAACCCGCGCGCACACGCGGCACAGGTGTCCGCATGAACGCCAGGACTCGTTATATTTTTGTTGGCCTCTTCGTCCTGTTGTTCAGCCTGACCTTTGTCGGCGGCATTCTGTGGTTAGGCTCCGGCGGGCGAGCGCGCGCCTATAATGAGTACATCGTACATATGCAGGAGTCAGTCGCCGGCCTGAGCCGTGATAGCGCCGTCAAATACTATGGCGTGGATGTGGGACGGGTGGGCGAACTGGGCCTGGACCCGAACGACACCGGCCGTGTGCGCCTGCTGTTGCAAATCGACAAGGGTACCCCGATTCACAAGGATACCGTGGCTTCCCTGGAATTCCAGGGGCTGACCGGCCTGGCCTACATTAATCTTAGTGGCGGCACCCACAACTCGCCACTACTGAAAACCGCTCCCGGTCAGGTCTACCCGGAGATCAAAAGCCAATCCTCTGTCTGGGGCCGACTGAGCCTCAGCCTGGGGAAACTACTGGATAACCTTACTGATACGTCCAATGAACTCAGGCTATTACTCAGTGACGATAACCGCAAACATCTGGCGGGAACACTTGCCGATCTGCACACCTTGAGCACTGCGCTGGCCAGTCGCTCGACCCGTATCGCAACTTCGATCGATGATTTCGCCAGTATCACCCATGATGCGCGTAAGGCCAGCGCAAGGCTGCCGGAACTTGTACAACGTCTCGATCAGATGGCGAACGAGATTGCCACAGCGGGCGTCACGGTGCGTGAAGCCGTACAGGCTCGTGACAAGGATCTTCAACGTTTTGGCGACACGACCCTGCCCAGTGCCACGCTAATTGTTAACAACCTGCTTCAGGCAGCGGAAAACCTGCGACGCTTCAGCGAAGCACTGGAACGCAATCCGGGCATCCTGTTGCAAGCAGGGCCTTCTGCGACTCCCGGGCCGGGTGAGTAAGATGCTATCCTCGAATCAGCGCATTCGTGCCGGCTTCATCCTGACTGCACTGCTGCTGTTGAACGCATGCAGCCCTTCCTTGCTGATGAAGCAAACACCACCGGTCAACCGCTACCTGCTGGAATGGAATGATGCGCCGTCAGCGTCCACCGATGTATACAATGCACAGGGACCGAGCATACGACTCAGCCCGATCATTACAGCGGCAGGATTCGGCAGCGTGCAGATAATCTATATCAGGAAGCCCTATCAACTTGAGTCCTACGCCTATCATCGCTGGGTGGAACCGCCAGCCCGCATGCTTGAGCCACTACTGGTACGTATGCTGGATGCAAGTGGTCTGTTCAGTACAGTCGTCGGTCCAAACACCGCCGTACACACGGACCTGCAACTGAATGTCGAGCTGCTGCACCTGCAACAGGTATTTACCGATGAAGGCAGTGAAGTACAGCTGGCGCTGAATATCAGCCTGGTGAACCCGGCCAGTGCGCAACTGATTGCCAGTCATCGCTTTTCGATAAGCGAACCGGTCACCAAAGCGACGCCCTACGGAAGCGTACAGGCAGCGAACCGCGCGACAGCGCGTTTTCTGACAGACCTGCGAGACTACCTCATCCACCATGAAGATAGTTGGATTTCTGCCCGGTTGCCTCTACCCTGCAGCCCAGTGCTTTCACGGGTCACTTTTCCGTAACACACCGGATAATTCGGTTCCTCCTGCCTACGCAGCATTTTTGGCGGTGCATCCTGCCGCACACCCTTCACCCTGACAGACACACCACGATAATCAAAATGGATGATGGGCGCGATACGTTCCATGTTTTTCAGGATACAGGCCGCCACCGCTGCGAGTAGCAACTCGGCGGGATTGAATGCATCGACGCGACCCTGCACATCCGTATCACAGACGATCTCGGCCTCCTTGCAGCGCACCACGCTGGCGTGGGCATCAACACGCATCGCTGTTATTTCGTATTCCAGCCTAGTCATGAATGATCAGTCGCTGACCGGTTCGATCCACATCGACAATCTGTCCCGCCTCTTTGGCCTGCTCTCCGACCCCGGTCAATGCAGCTGTATTATTGGCCTCTGCAAGTGCAGCAAACACCGCCTGCGGCTGGCAATCCAGCAGCATATCGCGCTTTTCTTCACAACCGCAGACCTGGGCATCGAAAACCAGATCGAAACCTTCCGGCAGCTGCAAAATAACCGGTTCTTCACGCGCCAGCTGCGCCTTTATCCTGACCAGTGTGGGCTTGTCATCCTGCCAATCAATTTTTGGCATATTTCCATAATCACGCATCGTCTTCCCTCCTGTCCGATTGTTGGGCGACTCATCGCCACACCGGGACGATACGGTGGATTTACCCGCTTTTCTGTCACTTGGGTTGCAGACAGCGCACTGACCTATACGCTGAACAGCGGAGAAAAGTAAGGCGTATAGCTCCACTGTCACCCGGATGACAGACGCCAGCCTGCCGGGTATGGATACTGCCACTACGCTGGTACGGCTGGCCGGCGACAGTGCATACACAATGGAGGCAGTGATGTCGACCTATATAAAGTGGTTCAACGAAATCGGTATTGACGACATTCCGGAAGTCGGCGGGAAAAACGCCAGTCTCGGGGAAATGTACCAGAACCTTACCAGCGAAGGTGTCCGCGTCCCCAACGGCTTTGCAGTAACGGCCTCGGCCTATCGTTATGTGCTGGAAGCCAATGACGCCTGGAGCCGGTTGCACACGGCGCTTGATGGTCTTGACCCTGATGACGTCAAGGATCTGCAGGCCCGCGGTGCCAGGGCCAGGGATATCGTCTATGGATGCGAATTACCGGAAGATCTGAAATCCGCAATCCTTGCATCGTATGTGCAGCTGAAAGAGGAATACGGTGACAGCCTGTCCCTGGCGGTGCGTTCTTCAGCCACCGCAGAAGATTCCCCCGAAGCGTCATTCGCCGGCCAGAACGACACCTACCTGCATATCAGCAGTGACGAGGCCCTGCTGGATGCCTACAAGCGCTGCCTGGCGTCCAACTTCACCGACCGTTCCATCCACTACAAATACGATAATCATTTCGACTACTACAAGGTCGACCTGTGTGTTGTGGTCATGAAAATGGTGCGCAGCGACAAAGGTTCCAGTGGCGTAATGTTCTCGCTGGATACCGAGACCGGTTTCCGCGACGTCGTATTTATCAACGCCGCCCTTGGCCTGGGTGAAAACGTCGTCCAGGGCACCATCGACCCGGACAGTTTCTACGTACACAAGCCCACGTTCGTAAAAGGTTATCGTGCCGTACTCAAACGACAGATTGGCAGCAAAGCGCAAAAGATGATTTTTACCGACACCCTCAACACCGGCAATATCGCTGTCGAGTACACACGCAACATCAGTACCCCCGCTGAAGAACAACGCCGTTTCTGTATATCGGACGAGGATGTCATGGTGCTGGCCGACTACGCCATCAAGGTGGAAAACCACTACTCCCGAAAGGCGGGTTTCGACAAACCCATGGACATGGAATGGGCGAAAGACGGACTCGATGGCCAGCTCTACATGGTACAGGCGCGGCCGGAGACGGTGGAGTCACAGAAAAAAGGCAACATCCTCAGGATCTACCATCTTAAGGAAAAGTCCGAAATTCTTGCGCAGGGCCGCGCCGTCGGCACCCGTATCGGTGCCGGAAAGGTACGCATCATCGATGATGTTAAATACCTGAGCGATTTCCAGCCCGGCGAAGTGCTGGTCGCCGACACCACAACGCCGGACTGGGAGCCGGTGATGAAAACCGCCGCCGCCATTGTCACCAACCGTGGTGGCCGCACCTGTCATGCCGCTATCGTGTCGCGTGAACTGGGTATCCCGGCCATCGTAGGTACGGACAATGCAACCAAAGTGCTGAAAAACGGCCAGCTGATCACCGCGAGCTGCGCCGAGGGTGAGAATGGAAACATTTACGCCGGAAAGCTGAACTACGAAATCGAAGAGACCGATCTCAGTGACCTTGGACACCCCAGGACAGAGATCATGATGAACCTGGGCAACCCCGACCAGGCGTTCAGCCTGTCCTCCCTGCCAGTGGATGGCATCGGTCTGGCGCGCATGGAGTTCATCATCAACGAATATATCAAGGCCCACCCAATGGCGCTTATCCACCCGGACAAGGTAGATGACGAAACACGCCGGACACTCGAGTCCATCAGTGGCGCCTACGCGGATCCCGTCGATTTTTTTATCAAGACACTGTCCGAGGGTGTCGCCACCATTGCGGCATCGGTCTACCCCAAACCCTGTGTTGTGCGCATGAGCGATTTCAAGACCAACGAATACGCCACCCTGCTCGGCGGCAAGTATTTTGAACCGGCCGAAGACAACCCGATGATCGGTTTCCGCGGTGCTGCACGTTATACGCACCCGGACTACGCCGAAGGCTTTGCGCTGGAATGCGCCGCCATGAAACGCGTACGGGAAGTGATCGGCATGGATAACGTCATCCTGATGATCCCGTTCTGCCGACGCGTGCAGGAAGGACAGAAAGTCATCGACAGCATGGCGGCTCATGGTCTCAAGCGTGGGGAGAACGGGCTGAAAATCTATGTCATGTGCGAAATCCCCAACAATGTCGTGCAGATCGATGAATTCAGCGCCCTGTTTGATGGCTTCAGCATCGGCTCCAACGACCTCACCCAGCTTACCCTGGGGGTCGACCGGGACAGCGAAATCCTGGCCTTCGACTATGACGAAAGAGACCCGGGCGTGACGCGGATGATCGAATGGGCGGTCGCCGGCTGCCAACGCAACCAGCGCCACAGCGGGATCTGCGGGCAGGCGCCCTCCGATTATCCCGAAGTAGCCGAGCACCTGGTGGAGATCGGCATTGACTCCATCAGCCTCAACCCGGATACCGTGCTCGCTACCACGCGCCATGTGCTGGAAGTGGAGCAACGTCTGCAGGCGGACGGATCACAAAGCGAGGCTTCCTGAAACGGAGTAATCTTGATGAATAAATCCACGGACGACTACACCGACAGCCCTGTAGAACGAACCCTGAAGGATCTGCAGACGAACACCGGGCTCGGTCTGGACAGTGAAACGGCACGTGTACGCCTGCAGCAATATGGCTACAACCAGATCAAGGAACACGAGGAACCGCTCTGGCACCGTATTTTCCGCCGCTTCTGGGGGCCTATCCCGTGGATGATCGAGGTCGCAGGCATCCTGTCAGCACTGGTACAGAAATGGGAAGACTTCATCATCATTACCGTTTTGCTGCTGGTGAATGTGCTGCTGGATTTCTTTCAGGAGCACCGTGCACTGAATGCACTCAAGGCACTGAAACAAGGCCTGGCCAGTGAAGTCATTGTGCGGCGTGACGGCCGCTATCAGACCCTCCCCGTACGCGAGCTGGTGCCGGGCGATATCGTCAAACTTAAAATCGGTGACATCGTCCCGGCTGACGTTCAGCTGGTGCAAGGCGACTACCTGCTGGTTGACCAGGCGGCGCTCACCGGTGAGTCGTTGCCCGTCAGCAAAAAACCGGCGGATCTCGCTTATGCCAACACCATCGTCAAACAGGGCGAGATGTTGGCGGTGGTGGTCAACACCGGCGAGCACACCAACTTCCACAGCGTGGTCTCGTTGGTGGCCAGGGCCCAGCTGGAGGAACGCAGCCACTTCCAGGAGATGGTGATCAAAATCGGCAATTTTCTGATCATTATCACCGTGGCGCTGGTGCTGCTGATCCTCATGGTGGCATTGTTCCGACACGAGAACCTGATCGAAATTGCGCGCTTCTCGCTGGTGTTAACCGTGGCCGCCATCCCGGTAGCACTGCCCGCTGTGCTATCGGTTACCATGGCGGTGGGGGCGCTGAACCTTGCGCGTCGCCGCGCCATTGTCTCCAAACTGACAGCCATCGAGGAACTCGCCGGTGTCGATGTCTTCTGTTCCGACAAGACCGGAACACTGACAAAAAACGAGATGCAGGTGGCCGAACCGGTGGTGCTGCCGGGCCACGAGGAACAGGAGCTGTTTCTGATTGCCGCCCTGAGTTCCCGGGAAGAGAACCACGACCCGATTGAATTGCCGATATTCGCTCACTTGCGCGAACACTTCGCAGATACAAAGTTATCGGACTACCGGCAAACCCGTTTTTATCCCTTTGACCCGGTCCGCAAACGCACCGAGGCACTGATCGAATACCAGGGCACCTCGTTTAAAGCCATTAAAGGCGCCGCCCAGGTCGTGCTGGAACTGGCAGCACTGCCGGATGCGCAGGCCCGACAGGTTATGCGCGACGTCTCTCGTCTGGCTGGCCGCGGCTACCGCACGCTGGCGGTGGCGCGGGAACAGCAGGGTAAAATCGATCTCATCGGGCTGATTCCACTGTTTGACCCACCGCGTGAAGACTCCGTTCAGGTCATCCACGATATGCGTGCCCATGGCCTGCAGGTAAAAATGGTGACCGGCGACAACCTTGCCATCGCCATCGAAATCGGCCACATGCTGGGACTGGAAGGCAAGGCCATTCTGCCGGACGAACTACGCGGTATCGGTAACGAGGAACTGCTGTTGCTGGCCGGGGTGGTGAGCGAGGGCATTTACCGCAAGCTCGCGCCACAGGTCGACGAAGCCGAAGCCAGGGGCTTTGCACACGATATAATCGAACAGGTGGAGAAGGCCTTCGAGACCAGTTCGTTGTCGTCGGGCTACATCAAGACCCACGAGTCCAACATCATCCGCACCATCGAGGCGGTGGATATCTTTGCCGAGGTGGTACCGGAAGACAAGTACCTGATTGTTGACACCATGCAGAAGGCCGACTACATCGTTGCCATGACCGGCGATGGTGTAAACGACGCCCCGGCACTGAAGAAAGCGGATTGCGGCATCGCCGTTTCCAACGCCACCGACGCAGCGCGCGCGGCCGCCGATATTATCCTCACCGCGCCCGGCCTGTCCGTCATCAACGAGGCGGTAAAGCAGGCGCGCATCACCTTCGAGCGGATGAAAAGCTATTCCATTTTCCGCATCGCCGAGACGATTCGTATCATCCTGTTCATGACGCTGTCTATCGTGGTGTTCAATTTTTATCCCATCACTGCACTGATGATCATTATCCTGGCGCTGCTCAATGATATCCCTATCCTCGCCATTGCCTATGATAATACCAAAATCGAAAAACAGCCGGTGCGCTGGAATATGCAGGAAATGCTCACGGTTGCCAGCACCCTGGGGGTGTCCGGTGTACTGTCGTCATTCATGCTGTTCTTTATTCTCGAGGAATTGCAGTTCAGCACCGATATGATCCAGTCACTGATATTTGCCAAACTGGTCGTCGCAGGCCACGGCACCATTTACAACACCCGCATCGACGACTGGTTCTGGAAGCGGCCCTACCCATCGTGGATTCTGTTTGTCGCGACCTTCTCTACCCGCATCCTCGGCACCCTGATCGCCGTTTATGGCTTCCTGATCACGCCCATCGGCTGGACCTACGCTGCCTACATGTGGATTTATGCCATGGTCTGGTTTGTGTTTAACGACGGCATCAAGATGCTGAGTTACCGCTTGCTGCGCAAACGCGGGCTGTATGTCTGAGCAGACTTGTTTTCTATAGCTTTGAGGGTTGAAATAATCTGTTTACCTACCGTCCTGTTATTTAACAACCGCAGTAACACTTCAAACGTAAATGCCAGGAAGAAAATACCGGCGATGTAATAGATGATATGCGGCATGGACTTCGACGTGTAGGCAATGGCAAACCA
>CAYYAP010000004.1:7915-16591 GCA_964469575.1 uncultured Thiohalobacter sp. | reverse complement strand
TCCACAGCCAGGTTCGATGGATGGATAAACCACAGGGAAGCCGCCGTAAAAATCACCAGCGCAGCCAGTTTTATGACGACAATAATATTTTCCGCTTCGGCAACCACGGCGGCGCCGACAAGATTGATTATTACAAAAAAGAGCAGGATAGCGACACTGAAGAGATTGCTGTATAGCGGCGTAACACCTTCACTCATGTAGGTTGCCGCGTAAGTGCCAAAAGCTTTTGCCACCGCGGCGAGCGCCACCAGCTGGGCAAAATAAAATAAAATGCCCAGTGAACCGGATAAAACCCCCTCACCATAGCTCTGCACCAGGTACTCAATAATGCCACCACGGCTTGGGTAATAGATCGCCAGCTTGCTTAGTGAATAACCACACAGCAGGGCAATGATCCCCCCTACCAGAAATGAAACCGTAACAAGATTCCCTGCGATCGTGCCTGCTTCACCGATGACGATAAAAATCCCGGCGCCGACCATGGAACCGATGCCCAGAAAAACCGCACTCAACAAACCAAAGGCTTTCGCTTCAGTCGCAACCTGTTTAGTCATAGATGTTTTTACTCGGTCGGTTATGACGGGCTACGTCGCTGCCAGCTATAGTACAGCAAGGGGATGACCAGCAGCGTCAACAGTGTCGATGCCAGTGTGCCGAAGATCAGCGAAATACCCAGCCCGCCGAATACCGGGTCACCGACCATGACCGTCGAGCCGAGCATAATAGCCAGCGCGGTGAGCAGAATCGGCCGGAAGCGCACGGCGCCGGCCTCAATGAGGGATTCTTCCAGGCTGAAGCCCTGTTGACGATAGTCCAGGACAAAATCCATCAGCAGCAGTGAATTGCGCACTACGATACCGGCCAGCGCAATGAAACCGATCATGGAGGTGGCGTTAAACGGCATGCCGAACAGCCAGTGCCCCGGGAAGACCCCGACCAGGGTCAGCGGTATCGCGCCCATCACAATCATCGGCAGTGCAAACGACTGGTAATAGGCAACCAGCAGCAGGTAGATAAACACCAGCGCGACAATAAACGCGGTACCGAGGTCGCGAAACACATCCAGTGTCAGGCGCATGTCACCGCCCCAGAGTATCTGGTTATCGGTCACATCGTCCGGTTGCGTCTCCATAAAACCCAGGTTGCCGGTACGCAGTTGCACACCATCCGCCAGCGTCAGTCCATCGAGCCTTTTGTCCAGGCTCAGCGTCGCGTACACCGGGCTGGCATTGAGCAGATCGCCTGTCACGTAGACTACCGGGTGCTGGTCACGATCATAGAGCGGTTTTGCCAGTGTCCCCCGTTCAATGTGCACCAGGCTGCCGATCGGCACCGGTTTATTGCCGGCGCCACGCACCGTCATATCGGCAATCTGCTCGATCCAGGCGCGATTGGCCCGGTCCAGGCGGGCAATGATATTCACCGGCTCGGGGTAGTCGGTATGTATGGCGCCCAGGCTGACGCCGGAAACCAGGTCGTGTATTCGGGTCGCCAGCTCGCCCGGCGCAATACCGGACAACATGGCCTTGCGCTGGTCGATGTGTAAGCGGTACTGCGGAACGGCTGTGGTCACCGAATCATCGACATTGATCATGCCGTAGGTGTGACGGAATTCATCCTTGACCTGTTCGGCGGTTTTACGCAGCAGCGCATAGTCCGGGCCGTACAACTCCGCCACCACCTGGGATTGCACCGGCGGCCCCGGTGGTGTCAGGTAAAGTTTGATCCGGCTGTCAGGGAAGCGTTGCCTGACGGCTTTCAGGGTCGCGTAGACATCGGCGCCCAGTGCGGCGGTTTGCGGTCGCTGCTCCGCTTCGACCAGGTTGACACGGATCTGCGCCAGGTTACTGCCGCGCCGGATGGCGTCACCGCGCACCATGCTGGCAAAGGTCAGCGGCGACGGACGGCCGAGGTAATTCTGGTAGTCGGTGATATAGGGGTTGTCGTTCAGCACCGTGTCGATGGCCTCCACGACCCGTGCCGTGGACTCAACGGCAGTACCTTCCGGCATCAACACTTCCAGCATGAAGGTGTTGACGTTGCCCTCCGGTAGCAATTTCAGATTAACGCCGAGGGGACTGAGCGGGCCGTTCATCCCTGCGGGACGGATAAATTGCCAGGCCGGCATCAACAGTGACAGCAGCAGTAAACCAACCACGACCAACCAGAACAGCGAACGCAGATGGCGGTTTCGGAGCAGTGGTCGTATCACCGCCACATAGCCGCGCTGCAGCACATCCTGTTTGATCTGCAATTCATCCAGCGAGGCGCGCGCCGCCAGCACCTTGAGTGCTTTTCCATACAGCCACTGGTGTGCGGCCCAGGGCACGACGATATACGCCAGCACCAGCGAAGCCAGCATGGTCACCGGCACATTGATCGGGATCGGCCGCATGAACGGCCCCATCATGCCACCCACAAAAGCCATGGGAATAAACGCCAGCACCACGGCGACCGTGGCGACGTTGGTCGGGTTGCCGATTTCATTGGTGGCGGTCACCAGCATCGATTTAAAGTCGTCGTGTTCTCCCTTGTGCAGGTGACGGTGGATATTCTCGATCACCACGATGGCCGCATCGACCAGCAGGCCGAGCGACAGAATCAGTGCAAACAGGGTAATCCGGTTAATGGTCTGACCGATGACCAGGCCGGTGCCGAGTACCGCGAACAGGGTCAGGGGTACCGTCAGTGTCACGATTCCCGCCTCGCGCCAGCCGAGGAACAGGATAAGAATCACGGCGACGGCCAGAATGGCAATCGCCAGGTGCTCGATCAGGGTGTTGACCGCCTGGTCGGCACGGCGCCCGTAATTACGCGTGACAGTGACATCCACCCCCTGCGGCAGGGCATCGCGTTTCAGTTCCTGCAGTTTGTTCAGCAACTGCCCGGCGACTTTTACCGAGTTGCTGCCCGGGCGTTTTCCCAGCGTCAGGGTTACTGCGGGCACCGTGTCACCCACCGGGCCGGCCTGCGCATCAGCACGACCGCGTGCGAAGGTCAGGTATTGTTCAGCATCCGTCGGGCCGTACTCGACACGGGCGACTTCTTTCAGGTACACCGGGCGGTTGTCCGGTGCGCCGATGATAATATCACCCAGGTCCTGTACATCGGCGAACGCACCATCGACACGCAGGTCAATGGTGCGATTGTTGTTCACCAGGTGTCCGGCCGGCACCACCGCGTTGGACGCCTTCAGCATGTCCTGCAGACTGTCGAGCGCAATACCGGAACTGGCCAGCCGTTGTGGATCGATCAGTACATTCACTGCCCGGCGCTGGCCGCCGATGACACGACTCGTTCCAACGTCCGGTATGGCACGCAGCCGGGCCAGGAATTTCTGAGCGATCTCGCGTAACGCGACACCGTCCAGGCTGGCCGATGAAAGCGTGATCGTCACAATCGGCACATCCGTGATGCCGATACTTTTGACCAGTGGCCGTTGTGTGCCCGGCGGGAAACGGTCCATATTACGCTGCAATTCATTGTAGAGCAGCAACAGGGAATCGACCTCGTTCCTGCCAACCTCGAACTGCACCGTAACCACGCCCATATCATCGACGGCATAGCCGTAGGTGTGCTTGACGCCGGCAAGCCCGGCCATCAGGGCTTCCAGGGGTTCGACGACCTGGGCGCGGATTTCCCCGGGCGTCTGGCCCGGACGCGCGACGATAATCTGTGCAGCCGGCACCACGATTTCGGGATTATAGAGGCGTGGCGTTACATTGATCGCCAGCACGCCAAACAGGGTGAGGCCGAGCATGATCAACACAGTAATCCGCGACTCCAGGAACGCGTGCGCCAGGCGGCCGGCCAGGTTGAGTGGGTTGCGGTCACCCATGGATGTCAGTCTGCCGCCGGGGTGACGCGACTGCCGTTATGCAACTTCCCCTGTGCCTGCACAATGACCTGTTCGCCGACCACCAGCCCAGACAAAATAACCACCCGGCCGTCTTCCCGCCGGCCGGTACGAACCATCCTGAAGTGGGCCTGCTGTTTACTGTCGATGACAAACACACCCTCGATACCGGCGCGTTGATACAGGGCCTGTAGCGGCGCACGCAGGGCATCGCGTTGACCTACCGGGACGAATACCCGGGCAAATGCGCCACTGGCCACCCCGGCCTCTTTCGGCAGGCCGAGCTTTACCAGGTGACTGTGGGTAACAGGGTCAGCTACATCGACGCGACGCACCACGCTGCCTTCGATCCGTTTTCGCTCGAATCCCGGGCCATCGACATCGATCGGCACGCGCTGGCCCAGAGTCAGGTGTGAATAGGCCCGCGCATCGGCCTGGACCTCGACCTGTAAATGCTGACGCCCCTGTATCAGCAGCAGCGGGTGTCCGGGTGACGCCAGCTGACCATTATCAATCATCTTCGCCGCCACGATGCCATCGATTGGTGAAGCGACATCGGCATAGCGCAGCTGACCCCGGGCACTTTTCAGCCCGGCCTGCGCGTTTCGCAGCTGCGCCCGGGCGACATCGTAGGCCAGTTTGTATTTCTGGTACTGCACCTCGGGTACGGCATCTTCCTTGTACAGTGCGGAAAACCGTTCGAAGTCGCGTTTAGCATCTTTTAACGCCGCCTGCGCCTGGGTGAGGCCGGCACGAGCCCTGGCGATGCCGCCTTCCACATCGACCGGGTCGATCTGCAACAACCGCTGCCCCCGGGTCACCGCCTGACCCTCGTGTACATCGAGGTTATGCACATAACCCATCAGGCGCGACGCAACCTGTACCTCATCGGCCGGAATCACCTTGCCGGGCAGCGTCACGTAGACCGGCACGGTTTCAGCCCGGGCCACCCAGACCTGCACCGGCAACGGCTTGTCGTCCGCGGACCGGGCCGCAACAGACCCGACCAACAGGCCAGCCACCAGTAGGACGGACAGGAATTTTCCGGGGTTTCGGGATCGCATCATCATTGAAAACAGTCCTTGCAGGCCGGCTCGCCCACCCGTGGTTCGACGGAAAGTGCGTCTCGCACCAGTCCACCTGTTGCCAGCAACAGGCCTGCACGCAGCATCACCTGCTGGTAGTGCGCTGCGACCAGCTCGGCATGCGCCTTGTCCAGGGCGGCCTGTGACGCCAGTAACTGCGTCAGGGTCGACAGGCCCTGCTGGTAACGCAGACGTTCCAGCCGCTCCGCCTCGCGCGCCTGGGTAATGGCTTTTTCCTGCACGCTGACCCGTTCATCCGCCAGCCTGGCCTGGCGCCAGATCCTGTCGACCTGTAGTTGCAAAGCCTCCTGCGCCTTGCGCGTATCCGCCATGACAGCCCGTGACGCCGCCCGGGCCTTGTCAACGGCACCGGCACGTGCACCGAAGTCGAGCAGGTTCCAGGTCACCTGGCCACCAATCGTGTACGAAGCATTTCCATTCAGCGAATTTTCACCATTCCATTCCTGACGCAACATAACATTCAGGTTAGGCAGGTACTGCGCTTGCGCAACGTCAACTTTCGAACGGCTGGCATCCACCTTGTGACGCATCGCGGCAATTCCCGGGTTCTGTTCCAGGGCGCCCTGTTTGAGTTCGGCCAGCGATTGTGTTGGCATCTGTACCGAGACACGGTCCGTGGTTTCGGGCAGGCGCTTATCGTCGATGCCAGTGAGGATGCGCAGCTGTTCGCGTGCTATCTCCAGCTGGCTGCGCGCTGTACTGAGCTTGAGCCGCACATCACCCTGGTTGACTTCAGCGCGCAGCCGGTCACTTTTTGAAACCAGGCCATGATCATACATTTTGCGCGTCATGGACACGTAGGAATCCGCTGCCCTGGCTGCATGCCCGGCGACATCGACAAAAGCCTGTGCGGCGTGTACACCCTCGTAGCTTTTCAGTACGGCAAACAGTACCTGCTGGTGAGCATAGCGATCGCCCTGCCGCGCGGCCTTCAGGAAGTAGCCGGCGGTTTTCACCAGGCCGCGCACCTTGCCGCCGTTGTAAACCGGAATATCCACCTCCAGCTGGCTGCCGAAGTTATTATGTGCATCCGGGTTATTGAGGCCATCCGGTCGGATCGACAACACGTTGGGATCCGCAGGATTGAATTCTCCTGCACCGAAATCACCGAAATCCGCCTGTCCCTGGGACAATTTCGTACCAAATACATTAAGGGGATTGTTCGAGCGAGAGGCGGACAGTACCCCGTGCAGGCTCGGCAACAGGCTGCCCCTGACCTGCTTTCTGGCAGCATCAGCCTCCGCAATGCGCGCGGCCGACCGTTCGAGTTCAGGCGCGTGTGACAGAGTGCGCTCAACCGCCTGGTCGAATCCGAGCGGGAGGGCGGTATCCGCCGCCGCACCCACTGCAACCAGGCTGGCATAAATCGACAACGAAACGATGACGGGTAAGCGCATGGTGTTATGCAGTCTACCCGCTGTATGATTTAGGCTGCAACCGGAAAGATGGGCAGGAAAATGGATCTGAACAAAACCCGCTTCAGTAAGCCATACTGCTTACAATATATCCATGCTGTAACAACGGAGCACATCTCATGAACAGCGCTATCACTGCACTTCATGCCCGGGAAATTCTCGATTCACGCGGCAATCCTACCGTTGAAGTCGAATGCACTCTGGCGTCCGGCGTGATGGCGCGCGCAGCTGTGCCTTCCGGCGCATCCACCGGCAGCCGTGAAGCGGTTGAATTGAGGGACGGTGACAAGACACGTTTTCGCGGCAAAGGCGTCACCCGTGCCGTGGCCAACGTCAATGGTGAAATCGCCACGGCGCTGACAGGCCTTGATGTACGTCAGCAAGCACTGATCGACCGTACCATGATCGAGCTGGACGGCACGACAAACAAGGGCCGGCTGGGCGCCAACGCCCTGCTTGGCGTATCGCTGTCCGTGGCCCGCGCCGCCGCCATGCATAGCGGGCTTGCGCTGTACCAGTACCTGGGTGGCCCCGGCGCCACGCGACTGCCGGTGCCACACATGAATATCCTCAACGGTGGCGTCCACGCACACTGGCAAGGTGCGGACTTCCAGGAATTCATGATCGCACCTTATGGAGCGAGTAATTTCCACCAGGCGCTTGAATGGGGCAGCGAGGTCTACCAGACCTTGCGCGACCTGCTGGAAGACAGGCAACTGTCCGTGGGCGTGGGCGACGAAGGAGGGTTTGCCCCCCATGTCAACTCCAACGAGGAACCTTTCGCGCTGATCACCCAGGCGATCGAGCAGGCCGGCCTGCGACCGGGTACGGATGTCGGCATCGCCTGTGACCCGGCTTCCAGTGAATTTTTCGAGGACGGTCACTACAGGCTGCGTCGCGAGGAGCGCCTGCTGACATCGGCCGAGATGGTGGACTACTGGGAGCAGCTGGCGCAGCGTTACCCGCTGGTGCTGCTGGAAGATGGCATGGCGCAGGATGACTGGGCGGGCTGGGCGCTGCTCAACCAACGTCTTGGCTCACGCATCGAACTGGTTGGCGACGATATCTTCTGCACCAACCCGGACATCATTGCGCGCGGTATTGAGGAAGATATCGCCAACGCGGTGCTGATCAAGCTCAACCAGATTGGCACCCTGACAGAAACCATCGCCGCCACCCGCCTGGCCCGCAACCACGGCTGGGGGGCCTTTGTGTCACACCGCTCCGGCGAGACGGTAGACAGCTTTATCGCCGACCTGACCGTGGCCCTGGATACCGGCCACCTCAAGACCGGGGCGCCGGCTCGCGGCGAGCGGGTCGAGAAATACAACCAGCTGATGCGTATCGAGGAACAACTCGGCAACGCGGCCAGTTACGCCGGCCGCGATGCCTATGTACGCTCGCCACAACCAAACCCGGCATAAAAGCCGGAAGCGCCTCAGGGCTTTACCACCAGCACATCACAGTGCGCCTGGCTCAGCACGCCGCTGCTGACGGAACCGAGCAGCCGCTCGATGCCGCGCCTGCCGTGTGAACCCACTACGATAAGATCAATATCCTTTTCACGCGCCCAGGAAACAATCGACCACTTGGGTGTGCCCCACTGAACCTCCAGCTCAACATCCTTGCCGAGCTTCATGCGCTCGGCAAACCGGCGCAGACTGTCCTCCGCCTGGACAAACAGGGTTTCGTCAGCCAGCGGAATATCAGCCAGTATCGGGTCTGCACCCTCGTTGTAAAATATCATCTGTTCAACAATGTGTAGTACGTGCAGGCGAGCGCCGTACTGCGCGCAAATCTCCAGCGCACGCTGTGCGGCGCGCTCGGAATAGCGAGAAAAATCGACGGCCAGTAAAACATCCCGGTAGGCTTCCACCGGTCGTAATGTGTCCTCATCCACAGGTTTTTCCTCCAGCCAGTCCCAGGCGGCCTTCGCCTCGGATTTTTCGAAGAAACGCATTCGGGTTCGGGTAAAGAAATTCGCCAGCGCCGTACCCCAGTGCTCAAGTGCATTGTCACCTACAATGGCAATGCGTTTAAAATCCTTGTCGTGGTGAAGCCCGAAACGCAGATCGGTCCAGGCCGCACCAGCCTCCCAACCCTGGAAATCTTCCAGCTCGACATACAGGGAAATGGTACCGTACTTGCGAATCAACCCCTCCAGGCGGGGAAGAAACATTTCGTAGTCGGCGCTGGTCAGCTTGCCGCTCGCCTTGAAAGCCAGTATGCCCGTTTCATTGACCGGGAGAATCTCAAACATGGACGCACCTCTGCGTGGCAGGTTAATCGGTATACTGTC
>CAYYAP010000004.1:0-7815 GCA_964469575.1 uncultured Thiohalobacter sp. | reverse complement strand
CACCCTAACCCGCCGCTTCCACAACTTCTGTCACTCAGCTGACATCGGGGCAAGGCATACTGGTTTAGGCTACGGTCACTTTCCACGGTGAACAGAGGCCCACTGGTATGAAAAAATCACCCGTCCTGCTGGTGATTCTGGATGGCTTCGGGCTCAACCCCAATCGCATCTACAACGGCTGGGCGCAAGCGAGAACACCGCACCTGGATCATTATTTCGCCAGCTGGCCACATACGGCCCTGCAGGCGTCCGGGGAAGCCGTTGGCCTGCCCGACGGACAGTTTGGCAATTCCGAAGTCGGGCACCTGACACTGGGCGCCGGCCGGGTTCTGAAACAGGATCTGTTGCGCATCAGTGAGGCAATCGACAGCGGCGAGCTGGCGTCGCAGCCGGCCTGGCAGGCCATGCTCGACACGACCAAACGGCTGCATCTTGTCGGCCTGGTGTCGGATGGCGGCGTACATTCCCACATTGACCATTTATGCGGTCTGTTACCGCTGATCGTACAAGCCGGTGTCGAACCGGTGATCCACCTGGTGACCGACGGGCGTGACACCGCACCGCGCGCTGCACTGACATTCCTGGACAAACTCGAAAGCACGCTGGAACAGATCGGTAGCGGATACATCGCCACGGTGAGTGGACGCTACCTGGCCATGGACCGGGCCGGTTACTGGGACCGCACCCATAAGGCCTGGTCAGCCATGGTCACCGGACAGGGCTTGCGCGCCGAAACAGCGCGTGAAGCCATTGAAGCAGCCTGGCAACGCGATGAAAGCGACGAGTTCATCCAGCCAACCTGTATCGGCGATTATGCGGGTATGGCAAACGGTGAAGCCGCCCTGTTCTTCAATTTCCGCAGTGACCGCGCCCGCCAACTGGCTGCCGCCGTCGGACTGGAGGATTTCAGCGCCTTTGATCGTGGCGCAACGGGTGCGAGGCATGTCGTCTGCATGACGGAATATGATGTGAAATTCCCCTTCCCGGTGCTGTTCCCGCCCGAGATCCCGCAACAGGTTCTGGCTGAAGTTATCAGCGCCGCCGGCCTGAAGCAGTTCCATTGCGCCGAAACCGAGAAATACCCGCACGTCACCTACTTTTTCAACGGTGGTGTTGAACAGGCCCTTCCCGGTGAAACCCGCGAAATCGTTCCTTCGCCGACCGTGGCAACCTATGACCTGACACCGGAAATGAGCGCACCGGCCGTCGCTGACCGGGTCATCGAGGCAATTGAAAGTGACAGCTACGCTTTTGTCCTGGTGAACTTCGCCAACACGGATATGGTCGGCCATACCGCCGTCCAGTCGGCGATTATCCGTGCTATCGAAGTCATCGACCTGCAAAGTTCACGACTTATCGAAGCCGCGCTGCGCCGTGGCTGGCGGATACTGCTTACCGCCGATCACGGTAACTGTGACGAGATGGTCGATCCGCAAACTGGCGAGCCACACACCCAGCATACCGCCTACCCTGTACCCTGCCTGATTGCCGGTGAAGACGACATCCGCCTGGGTACCGGCCGCAGTCTGGCGGACCTGGCCCCTACCATTCTTGAGCTGCTCGGATTACCACAACCTGCGGTAATGACCGGACGCAGCCTGTTACTGAGGCACTGACAAACCATGCCAGCCCTTCTGCCACGTCCCTTACCGCAAGGCCTCGAATCGCTTACTGAACTGGCACTGGACCTGCGCTGGACCTGGAGTCATAGCGCAGACACCTTGTGGAGCATGCTCGACAAGACAGCGTGGGAGCGTTCCGGGAATCCATGGATCCTGCTGCAGGACGCTTCACACCAGCGTCTGCAACAACTCGCCGACGACCCGACGTTCCGCCAGGAACTCGACCGCCTGCTTGAAGACAGAAAAAACTACCTGGCCGACCCCGGCTGGTATGGCGAGCTACGACAACAATTCGAGTTTGGCAGGGTCGCCTACTTCAGCATGGAATTCGGGCTTGGCGAGGCCCTGCCCATCTATGCCGGCGGCCTGGGTATCCTGGCCGGCGACTACCTCAAGACCGCCAGTGATATGGGCGTGCCGATGGTCGGCGTCGGCCTGCTCTACCAGGAAGGTTATTTCCGACAGATGCTGGATACCGAGGGTAATCAGCTGGCCGTGTATCCTTACAATGAACCTTCCACCTTGCCTGTCCAGCCGGTTCGCAACGCATCCGGCGAATGGCTGCATGTCCCCCTGCACCTGCCGGGACGACAATTAAAATTACGCGTCTGGCAAGTCAACGTCGGGCGGGTTCGTTTGTACCTACTGGACAGCAATGATCCACTCAACAGCCCGCGTGACCGGGGTATCACCAACAAATTGTATGACAGTGGACAGGAACTCCGGTTTCTGCAGGAACTGGTGCTGGGTATCGGCGGCTGGCGCTTGCTGAAAGCTATCCACGAGGACATTTCCGTTTGTCACCTGAATGAAGGCCATGCGGCGTTCGTGATTCTGGAACGCGCCCGTGATTTTATGGAGCAGAACGGAGTCAGCTTTGAAACCGCCCTGTGGGCCACTCGTGCCGGTAATGTGTTTACCACGCATACGCCCGTGGCAGCGGGATTCGATACCTTCCCGCCGCGGTTTATCGACAAGTACTTCCCGATATTCCACGACTTCCTGACCCATACCGGACTGTCCCTGCAGGACTTGCTGGCGCTGGGACGTAAAAAACCCGGCGACCCGACTGAAGCGTTTAACATGGCGTACCTGGCCATGCGCGGCTGTGCACAGAGTAATGGCGTCAGCCGTTTGCACGGCGAAGTCAGCCGTGCGCTGTTCAGTCCGCTGTATCCGCGCTGGCCGCAGGCCGAGGTACCTGTCGGCCATGTCACCAATGGCGTCCATGTGCCTTCCTGGGACTCACCCTGGGCTGACCGCCTGTGGACCGAGGCCTGCGGCAAGCAACGCTGGCTGGGTAACACCGATGCCCTGTACCGCTCTATCGAAACACTGGAAGATGAAAAGCTGTGGAAGCTTCGCGCCAGCGAGCGCGAAGCACTGGTGCACTACGCGCGCAAACGGCTGGCGCTGCAACTGGGCCAGGCCGGCGCCGGCCCTGAACAGGTAAACAGCGCCAGCCGGGTACTCGACCCGAATGCCCTGACACTGGGTTTTGCGCGACGTTTTGCCACCTACAAACGTCCCAACCTGTTACTGCATGACCGTCAGCGTCTGACGCGCTTGCTGACAGACAGTTCACGACCGGTACAGTTGATCATTGCCGGAAAGGCGCACCCCGATGACCACGAAGGCCAGCGCATGATCCGCGAGTGGATTGATTTCGTCCACCAGCCGGCCGTTCGTGGGCAGGTGGTTTTCCTGGAAGACTACGATATCGCTCTGGCACAGCAACTGGTACAGGGCATCGATGTGTGGATCAACACGCCACGCCGCCCCTGGGAAGCCTGCGGCACCAGCGGCATGAAGGTGCTGGTGAACGGCGGGCTTAACCTTTCCGAACTGGATGGCTGGTGGGCTGAAGCCTGTACCTGCGATGTCGGCTGGTCGATCGGTGATCGCCGGGAACACGACGCCGACCCGGTCTGGGACGCCGCTGAGGCGGACCAACTCTACCTGCTACTGGAAAACGAAGTCGTCCCGCTGTTTTACTCACGTGATACACAAGGCCTGCCGCGAGAATGGCTGGAGCGTCTGCGCAGCAGCATGAAAAAGCTGGCGCCACAATTCAGCAGCAACCGCATGCTACAGGACTATGTGACACAACTGTACCGCCCCGCCGCCACGGCCTATACGAAACGCTGCGCCGACCAGGGAGCGCTTGCAGCGCAACTGGCGGGCTGGCACAACGCGCTGACGTCGCACTGGAACCAGATACACTTCGGTAATGTGGCTGTGGAAAAAACAACGGATGGCTGGTCTTTCCATGTCCAGGTCTATCTGGGTGAAATCCTGCCGGAACAGATCCTGGTGGAACTCTATGCCGAAGGGATGAAAGAAAGTCCGCCGGAGGTGCAGCTCTGCGAATGCGGGGAGCGGATTACCGGCGCTATTCACGGTTACAGTTTCAATGTCACGCTGGCGACAGAAAGGCCCGCCACGGATTTCACGCCACGGGTACGGCCGTATCATGCCGATGCGCGCATCCCCACCGAGGCCCCGCTGATACTCTGGCATCAGGCGGACTTTTAGAGCAGCGGGCTCATCAGCTTGATAATGTTCTGTATCACCTGCTGGTAGCGGGGGCGCTGTTGCCATTCCTCAAGTGTCAGCTGGTGTGAACGGGCGCGATACCAGCCCTGCTGCTGCCGTAACAACCTGGCCACACCGGCATCATAAAAAATCATATTGATTTCAAAATTGAGTGCGAAAGAGCGGATATCAAAATTGCTCGACCCGAGAAAGGCCAATGAATCGTCAATCGTTATGGTCTTGGCGTGTAACAGCCCTTCAGTAAACAGGTGAAGGGTGACACCGCTTACAAGCAAGCGCTCATAATAGCCGCGCGCCGCATTACCCACCAGGATCTGGTCAGACTTCAACGGGACGATTAATTCAACCTCGACACCCTGCAACACGGCAGTTTCCATCGCTTCCAGGAAGACCTCATCCGGCACGAAATACGGGGTGGTGATCGTCACGCTATGGCGTGCCGCATGCACTGCCGCCACCACCAGACGCTGGTAGTTCTCCTCGTCAAACAGGGGGCCACTGGGCATGGTTTGCACGGCAACACCACCCGCTTCATCCTCACTGACATCAGGAAATATTCCGGGATCGTCAAGTAACTCATTACTTTCCGCAAACCAGTCTCCGACAAATACAGCCTGCAATTCCAGCACAACAGGACCCGTCAGACGCACCATCAGGTCATGCCACTGCAAATCCCGGTGTCCGTAACCGGCATCGACAATATTCTGCGAACCGGTATACGCCACCCGACCATCGATAACAGCAATTTTACGGTGATTGCGCAAGTCAATGCGCGAGACTGCGGCACGTAGCAAACTGACAGGCAAGGCCCGGTATATCTCGATACCCGCCCCGCTCAGTCGCCGCGACATTTTCCGCACAAATCGCCGGGAACCCTGCCCGTCTACCAGTACCCGACAGTTAACACCCCGCGCCGCTGCGCGCTCGAGCGCAGCACACATACGCCGCCCGGTCTCGTCAATTGCAAAGATATAGAACAGCAAATGCACATGATGCTGCGCCGCGTCGATATCCTCGACCAGCCGATCGATAAATTCACCCGTATCCGCCAGCAAGACTGCCTGGTTGCCGAACATGATCGGCATATAACCCAGCTTTTCGGCCAGCGTGATCGTGGGCAGGAACTTCCTGTCCAGGCGCTCCACCACATTTTCCCTGTGCGGCATATAACGCTTGCGCACACCTTCCAGCCTGTCCAGCAGGGCCTTGCGTTGTACCAGGCGCCGGCGTGGCAGGCGATTCTCGCCAATCAGCAGGTACAGCACCAGCCCCGGCCAGGGAAGAAAGAAAATCACCAGCAACCATGCCATCGCCGTGCGCGGCGGATGACGCCCGATCACTACGCCCAGCATGACCAGCCTCACCAGCCATTCACTGATATAAAACAACAATGAGTCGGATAGAGCGACGTCGTTTAACATAGCGCCTTTACAATTTCCCTCAATGGTGAGAATAACACGAGCCGCAGACAGGCTGACTTTAGCCCGGGTGTCACCTGGGTTACATCGCTGCGGCTGGGACAGGGTTAGATTCCCCTTAAGCGGCCGAAATCCGGCACACAACCAGATGACACTATAACGCACCTGTCACTGAGTAGATTATCAACCCCTGGCGGAGAGAACCATGAAAAATTCACAACACCACGACCCGATAGACGCCCTTGGAGAGGCCTACGAAAAAATGTTCGAACGCGCCGCTGAGCATTTCCATAACGCGGAAGAAAAAACCGGCCCGATACTCCACAAGCTGGTCGATGAAGCCAAAGAAAAGGCCATCGAACTCAAAGAGCTTTCGAGGGAGGACGCCGACAAACTTGCCGGCTATCTCAAACGCGACCTGGGCGATGCCACCGACTATCTGTCAGAAACTGGCCATGAACTCAAGGACTGGCTGGGGTTCGAAACCAGCCTGGTCGAAAGCACCCTTCTTGACCTGATGCTAAAAGCTGCGGATAAAACCACGCTGCAACTTCTGAAACTGAAGGAAGACGCCAAGCAGGCATCAATCTACCATACCGGTGAAATCACCGGCCCCGGCACTCTGGTCTGCGATCAATGCGGCGAAAAGCTGCATTTCCACAAGGCCGGAAAGATTCCACCCTGTCCGAAATGCCATGCAAGCAATTTCCATCGGAGTGCCCGTGGGTAATACCTTTCGTGGTTTATAACGCGTAGCTTTGATGCAGCCCGGGCATTTCAACCCGGGCGCCTTTCAGCTTTTTGGCAAAGCTGTTCATACTGTCTTCCTCGCCATGTACAAGAAAGGTCGTTTCCGGATGGCCTGTATGCCGATGCCAGTCCAGCAACTCTGCCTGGTCGGCATGGGCGGAAAAACCGCCGATGGTATGGATACTGGCGCGCACGGGTATTTCCTCGCCAAAAATACGCACCCGTTCTTCGCCATCGATGATACGCCTTGCCAACGTACCATGTGCGGCATAGCCGACAAACACCACGCTATTCTTATGGTTCCACAGGTTATGCTTCAGGTGGTGGCGGACACGCCCACCGGTACACATACCGGAACCGGCCATGATGACCGCACCCCCGTCGATCTGGTTGATCGCCATGGATTCTGCAGTCTCCCGCGTGAAATGGAGGCCCGGTAGATTGAAGGGATCCCCACCATCGGACGATACTCTCAGTGTTTCGGCGTCATAGCATTCGGGGTGCCGCTCAAAAATCCGAGTAGCGGAAATCGCCATGGGTGAATCGAGGAATACATTGGTGTAGTGCTCGATACGCCGGCTTTCAACACCCTCTCGCAGGTAGTAGAGAATTTCCTGGGCACGCTCCAGCGCAAAGGTGGGAATAATCACATTGCCACCCCGCCCGACGGTTTCATTGATCGCAACATAGAGTTCGTCGATGGAGGGCTGTAATTGTTTATGCAGCCGGTCGCCATAGGTGGTTTCCATGACCACCGTATCGACCTGCGGCGGCGGTGTCGGGCTGCGCAATATGGCGCGACCGCTATAGCCAAGGTCGCCGGAAAACAGTACGCGGCGTTGCCGCCCGTCTTCTTCCAGTTCCAGTAAAATACTGGCTGAACCCAGTATATGCCCGGCATCGAGAAATGTGGCGCGAATACCCGGCGCCAGCGTCATGGGATCACCGTAGTTGATCCTCCGACCGAAGTATTCCAGGCTGTTGAGCGTATCCAGTGTGGTATACAGCGGTTCAATCTCTTCACCATGATGATTGTTGCCCCGGCGCCTGGCCCGGCGCATCTGGTACCGGGCTTCTTCCTCCTGTAGCCCCGCAGAGTCGAGCATCACCAGCCGAGCCAGTTCAACCGTCGCCGACGTGGTGATGATCTCCCCGGTGAATCCCCGTTTGGCCAGTAGAGGAATGCGCCCGCAGTGGTCCAGGTGCGCATGCGTAAGCAACAGGTAATCGATATCGGCAGGATCGAACCCGAAGGGCGCCGAGTTTTCTTCGACAATCTCGCGGCTGCCCTGGTACAGGCCACAGTCGATCAGGATCTTCTTGCCTGCGCATTCGATCAAGTGGCAGGAACCTGTCACCCCCCTGTCTGCGCCGTGAAAAGACAGCTTCATTTCACTATCCTTTAAAGATTTCTGTCAATATTCAACCGGCATCAACGTCACCGGATCAGCACCCGCCCAGCCAAGGCG
>CAYYAP010000003.1:44783-46716 GCA_964469575.1 uncultured Thiohalobacter sp. | reverse complement strand
CCAATCGTTCCCACATTTACATGCGGCTTCGTACGTTCAAATTTTTCCTTGGACATCTGACGGCTCTCCCGTTTTGCTGTTCGCCAAGCTATTGTGATTCACACTATATATACAATATACAAGGCTGAATTTTTTGTTCAGCCCACTTCTGGAGCTCATAACCGGATTCGAACCGGTGACCTCTTCCTTACCAAGGAAGTGCTCTACCGACTGAGCTATATGAGCAAATTCCGCCTTCCCGGTGCAAGCACCTCAGCTGGAGCGGGTGATGGGAATCGAACCCACGTATTCAGCTTGGAAGGCTGAAGTTCTACCATTAAACTACACCCGCAATTCATTCTGGTGGAGGGGGGAGGATTCGAACCTCCGAAGGCTGAGCCGTCAGATTTACAGTCTGATCCCTTTGGCCACTCGGGAACCCCTCCGAAACGCAAGCCGCGTATTTTGATCCAGGCTCGACCGAGAGTCAACTGCAATGCAGGGATTTTCTCAATAAAACGGACACCTTGCTACCACGCAGGGCAAAACCCGATGCTATGTCAGGGCAAAGACTTTCTGGTAGCATAGCGCCGCTCGACAACAGAGCGGGACATCATCCTCGGCAAACCCGGCAAAAACGAACCGCCACACAAAAAATCGGGAGTTTTACACCATGAAGGTCACAATTTACGGCTCCGGCTATGTGGGTCTGGTCACCGGCGCCTGCCTCGCGCAGGTCGGCAACGATGTGCTTTGCGTCGATATCGACCCGGACAAGATTGAACGACTCAAGCGCGGTGAAAGCCCGATCTATGAGCCCGGCCTGAGCGATATGCTGCAGAACAACCAGGCGGCCGGCCGCCTGACATTCACCCTGGACCCCGCAGAAGGCGTCGCGCATGGGCTGTTTCAGTTTATTGCGGTCGGCACGCCCCCGGATGAAGATGGCTCAGCGGATCTCCAGCACGTACTCGCCGTGGCCGGCGCCATCGGCGAGCACCTCGACGAATACCGCATAATCGTCAACAAATCGACGGTTCCGGTTGGAACGGCTGACCGGGTGCGCGCCCGCACCCGCGAAGTCCTCGAACAGCGCGGCGGCAATGCTGAATTCGACGTGGTTTCAAACCCGGAATTCCTCAAGGAGGGCGCGGCAATCGATGACTTCATGCGCCCCGACCGCATCATTGTCGGCACTGACAATCCTCGAACCACAGAACTGCTGCGCGCCCTCTATGCTCCGTTCAATCGCAACCGCGAGCGCATCATTCCCATGGACATCCGTTCCGCCGAGCTGACCAAGTACGCGGCCAACTCGATACTGGCGGCAAAGATCAGTTTTATGAACGAGTTATCGAATATCGCCGAGATACTTGGCGCCGATATAGAAGCCGTACGTAATGGCATCGGCTCCGATCCACGTATTGGCTATCAGTTTATCTACCCGGGCGCCGGGTACGGCGGGTCCTGCTTCCCCAAGGATGTGCGCGCACTGGAGCGCACCGCGCTGGAAAACGGCTACAACGCCGAGTTGCTGCACGCGGTCGAGGCTGTCAACTTCCGTCAGAAACAGAAACTGTTCGAGAAAATTTCCGCCCACTACGCCGGCGATCTCAAGGGCAAAACCTTTGCCCTGTGGGGGCTTTCCTTCAAGCCCAACACGGATGACATGCGTGAAGCATCCAGCCGCGCACTGATGGAGGCGCTCTGGGAACAGGGCGCCAGCGTACAGGCTTTCGACCCGGAAGCCGGCGACGAAACACAGCGTATCTACGGGGAACGCGCCGATCTCGCGCTCTGCGACACCCCCGAACAGGCGCTGGAAAACGCCGACGGGCTAATTGTCATCACAGAATGGAACCTGTTCCGCAGCCCCGACTTCGACATGATCCGCGAACGTCTCAAGGCGCCGGTCATTTTCGACGGGCGCAACCTCTACGACCCGGACATGCTG
>CAYYAP010000003.1:3077-44683 GCA_964469575.1 uncultured Thiohalobacter sp. | reverse complement strand
CCAAAGGTTTCACCGCTTACATGCACCAGTTGCTCGTGATCGCCCGCCTCGAAATAAATATCCGGCTGCTCGGCAAGCGTGTCGTCGATGATCGTCTCGATATCATAGGCCGGCCCCAGCGGTGGCACGGCACCAGGCTCACAATCCTCGAACAATGCGCCTAACTCGTATTCCGTTGCCAGACCCAGGCTGCGCTGCGTCTGGCGGTGCAACTCACCCAGATCAACCCGACAACTCGCCGGCAACACAGCCAGCAGGTAACCGCGATCATCTTCCAGCACCACCGACTTGGCGATCCGGTCCCCCGGCACGTGCGCCAGCTGCGCGGACTCCATACTGGTGGCGGAATGAGGATGATCGAGCAGGTCAAAATCTGCATCCTGTTCAACCAGATAGTTTGCTACCCGACTTGCTATCGTCATGATATTGCCCTCCATTTGCCAAACCTCAACGCTAAGTATAGCTGAGGATGTAAATCTGACCCCCGCTGCCAAAGAATTAGACATTCAGCCGGTCCCTGTTACGGTTTCAGCCGCCGCTGCCCGGAGTGCTGAATGGACTTCCGACCCTTCAAGTTCACCCGATTTATGCCGATGCGGTGGACGGAAACCGCCAAAGGACGCCAGTATGAAACGGATGACCTGCCTTTGCGCCCTGCTACTGGGCGCCGCCCTCTTCACCAGCACTGCGCAATCACGTGATATGGACGATCAGTACGCAGTATTCGGTGTTGGGGCAGAAAATTGCGCCGCCTACCTGGTTGCGCGGGATCAGGGCGGGACGGCCGAACACTGGTATCACCACTGGCTCGCCGGCTTCATGACAGCCGTCAACAACGCCGCCGCCAGCACCTACAATATTCTGGGCGACAAAAGCATGGCTGACATTCTCGACTGGCTGGAAGGCTACTGCGCCGCCAATCCGAACGTCAATTTCTCCAATGCGGTTACAGACCTTGTTTCCATCCTCTACGACGAACGTCAGAACCTCGCGCCGGGCAAGCAGGGCGGCTGGAACAAGTTCAAGCGTCAGGCGACCCCGGAACCCTGACAATCACCCAGGTACCGAGCGCCAGACGCATTTCCGCCAGTCTTATCGGCGCTGCTTCGCTGGGTGGTGCAAAGGCACCGGAACAGATCAGCCATTCGGGCTCGGCCGTGCCCGCAACAACCAGGTGCATATGGGTTTCGAACGCGATCACACCCGGCCCATCGCCACTCCCAAGAACATTCAGGGATGCCACCCGTAGAGGCACTGTCAGGCGCACATCCTGCTCAAGAAGTTCAACCGAACGAATCACAAGGGTTGCCGGCTGAATATCACGCGCCAGCGGCGATGGATCACGCATCAGAAAATAACAAAACGGTCGGTACTGGTCGATATGGCCATAAGCGCGTAATTCACCATCCTGGAGATATACCCGCGCCAACCCGGCAGGAACCCGCAATGACCTGGGTAACTCCAGTTCGGTACCAACGCTAACTGGCTCACTGAAGAACCCCTTTTCATTTATACTCACAGATTGGCAGGCCGTCAGCCCCAGAGCTGCCAGCACACCCAGCACTGTGTGAAATTTCATCGCCCTTACCTCTCACATGGTTACGTTAACCTGCTGCCGGACGGCGTGAGTACGAATCCCATTGATGTACCAGCAGACCACCCAGGATCAACGCCGTCCCGAACCATACGCCGGATTTAATCACCTCGCCATTCAACCAGTGACCCAGCAGCAGTGCAGTCACCGGTGTCACTAACGTCACCAGGTTCACACGCGCCGCTTCGACTTCGCGCAACAGATAGAAGTACCATAAAAAACCCAGCAAGGAACCGAACAGTGCCAGATAAACGATCGACAAACTGGCGCGTTCCGGCAGGTTCACCGGCCAACTGCCATCAAACACCAGCCAGGTCAGGATAAACAGCGGCACAGCCAGCATCAGTCCACCAGCCGTCACGGCAAGTGCCGGTAACTCGACAGACAGTCGACGCACCCACACAGCGCTCGCAGCATGGATGACCGTCGCTAACAATATCACCATAACACCGAAATCTGTTTCACCACCTGTATCCCCGCCTTTGAGAAAGATCATTGCAAGACCGGCTAATCCCAGCAACAAACCACCGACTCGTGCCAGCCCAAGGGATTGCTCAGACAACCAGAGTGCCGAAAAAATACTCGTGACCAACGGCGACAAGCCGAACAGCACAGCAATCCAGCCGGACGGAATAGACTCGGCACCCCAGTACACCAGCGACATACTGCCATAAATTCCCAGACCGGCCGCCAGGTAAGCCCCGCGCGCGCGCCTGTGCCATGGCATTGATACACCGGTAAGGCGGATTGCCAATAAACAGAACAACAGACCCAACGTCATGCGCGCCATTACGCCAAACAGGTGACCACCTCCTTCACTGCTCCACTGGATTGCCAGCGGGGTGGTCGACCAGATCAATATGACACCTGCAAATGCTGCCGGCACCGACATCAGCCTATCCTCTTTATATTCTACCGGAACGAAAAAGGCCGCAGTCCTTTCGGGCTGCGGCCTACTGGAAAACGGTTTGTTTAAAATATCAGATCGTTTTTCCCGGACAACAGCCACACGCACACCACATGGGCTTGTGCGCCATGTAAACTACAGCTAGTCGGGGATGTATCCTGATATTCATGTGGGTCAGTCTGCACTGCATTACAATACGCTGTCAACACGCAAGCTGTCTTTAGACAGTTACTCCCGAACCTCCACCAACGCGCGCGCAAAAACATTGTACCTTTCAACCAGATCATCCAGCGAAAAAGCCGCGTTGGCCGGACTCGGGTTTGGCGTCACAAAAACCCGGCTGTTGCCAATCTTGCAGCCTTGTTGTCCCCAGCCATCATCGGTGCAAGCCATACTCGCGTGTCGCAGGTAGTGCTGCCAGGCCAGCTTGCCATGAAACCACACCCAACGGGGTTCGAGCGATTCAATCAGTGTGTGTAATCGCGGCGCGCCTTCACAATAATCCGCCGCACGCAGGTCACCCGCGCCACGCGTCGGACGCTTCACCACGTCGGTAAAGCCCATGCGCTCACGCTCCAGCAATTGCTGCATGCCGGCGACACCGGGTTCGACCGGGGCCGACAATAACGCGCTGGCGTTCAGTGCTTTCCAGAAACGGTTGCGTGGATTGGCAAAGGGGAAGCCGGCTTCGACCGAAGGGATTGAAGGGTTAAGCCCTACCGACAGAATACGTAATCCGGGTGCGACAAAATCCGCGAGTGTTTTCATGCCTCATCGGGCATCTCGTGCCCCTGGCAAACCGGGCCGTAGGGACCATGGCGGTGTTTGTCGTGGTAATCCATCCGGTAGTGCACGAAACGCATCGGGTCGTTGAAGTGCATAAACGGATTTCCTTCAATCTGTTCCTGCATCGTCGAAACCGGCTTCTCGGCGTAGTTGTGCCCGGGAAGAATCAGGATATCCTCGGGCAGGTTTTGCTTCATGCCCTTTAGCGTTTGAAACATCTGTTCCGGATCCCCACCGGTGAGGTCACAGCGCCCGCAGCCGAACACAAACAGGGTATCGCCGGTCACCAGTTGTTGTCCGACCCGGTAGCAGGCGGAACCCGGCGTATGCCCGGGCGTATGCAATACCTCGATCTCTGTCTCACCGAGCCGGATACGGTCCCCGCCGTGGTGCAGGGTCGGCTTGCCCAGCGCGGCGCCCCAGAACTTCGCTTCCGGTTTTAGCAGGTGCAAGCGGGCATCATGGCTGGCGAGGACCGCCTCGATACCATTGATATGGTCGTGGTGACTGTGGGTGAGCAGGATGTCGGTGATGGTCACGCCGTGCTGTTTCGCCAGCGCCAGTACTTCAGGGATATCCCAGGCCGGATCGACCACGGCGGCCCGGCCGCTGGCGCGGTCTTCGATCAGGTAGATAAAATTCTCCATCGGCCCGAGTTCCAGGGCGTGAATCGAGCCGGTTGCTGTTTCGATCATCATCATGTCCTTCCGGTCAGAAGATCTCCTATGAAACCCCAAAGTGCGGGGTAACGCAAAACATCGCTTGAAGAACCTGCACGAAGATGACCCCATGGGCCTTGCCGTGCATAATCATCGGCAGATTTTTCCCGGAGACCACCCGTGCAAATTGCTATTCATACGCCTGATGAGGCAGAGGAATTCTGGTTCCAGGAAGGTTGCCATATCCTGGAAATCGCCAACCGGGATGACGACCCGGCAGTCTCTGTCGCGCGGGCGCGCGTGGCGCCGGGCGAGACGACACGCTGGCATAAACTGAAGGGGGTGGCGGAACGCTACCTGATCATTCAGGGGACAGGTGAAGTCGGGGTCGGGACGCTGGAAAACTACCCCGTCGGACCCGGCGACTTCGTCAGCATTCCACCCGATACACGACAGCGTATTCACAATACCGGGAAGGACGATCTGGTGTTCTATGCGATTTGCACACCGCGATTTACGCCGGCGTGCTACCAGGCTATCGAGGATGGAGAAATGGATCAGGCGCCATCAAAGTAGTTGCGCAGCTTACGCACCGTGGCCGGCCCTACGCCACGGATCTTCAGCAGACGTTCATCGCTGGCGCGACACAACTGTCGCGGTGTCCGTATACCGGCGCTGAATAATGCCCGGGCTATGGTGACATTGACGCCTGCGGTACGCACACCGGAAAAGAATGCCTGAATAGCTTGCCGGCTGGGCGCAACCGGCGCCCTGTGAACATTGGATTGATGAACACGCCGCCGGGTTTGATGCCCTGGCTTCACGGGTAATGCCGTGGCGGGAACCTCCCAGCCACACAAGCGGATCACACGACGCAAACGCCGTGGCATGACGATGCCGGCGGGCCAGCTCTGTAACGCCTGCTGTAACATGGCCTGGCAGGCGAGCAAGGCCATCATAACGGTAATCACCTGCGCCATGGACTGGTTCCATGCCGCCAGACCCTGCATGCGACTGACAAGACTCCAGCCGAACATCCCCACGGCAGTCAGCGCAAACAGCGCCGCCATCGCGGCAAATGCCAGTGTCCAGCCATACGGGCAAAGTCTACGCGTACGACGACAGAACCAGTCACTGGCGCGGCCCTGCCAGACATCGAAGACAGTCGGATCTGCGTAGAACTCGTGATCTTGCATGGTCTGCATCCTGTTTTACCCGGAGAGGCGCATTATCCGCACTCCGGCAACGGACTGACGTGATACCGCGCACAAATCCGGCACACACCTGGAAACCAACCGCCGCACGAATCATAACAGCGGGACAGCGGCTCTTGCCAGTTTATCGGCAGCGCTGTAAATCAGTTGAGCGCGCCGCCGGCACCGCTTATGCTCTGCGCCCCATGTCGCTCCTCAGAACACGCAAACTACGCCTCGGCTTTGGCGGCCCCACGCTGCTTGATGGCGTCGATCTGGCCATCGAGGCCGGTGAACGCGTGTGCCTGGTAGGCCGTAACGGTTGCGGAAAGTCGACGCTGCTCAAGCTGCTGGAAGGCCGTATCGCTCCCGACGAAGGGGATATTGAAGTACAACAGGGGCTAAAAATCGCCTCACTGGACCAGCACCTGCCCGAAGGCTTCACCGGCAGCGTGTTCGACTGTGTTTCGCAAGGCCTGGGCGAACTCGGCGCGCTGATGAAGCGGTTTCATCAGCTCAGCGCGCAACTCGCCAACCGCTCGGATGACAGGCTGCTGGCGCAAATGGAACACACCCAGCACGAACTTGAAACACGCGGCGGCTGGTCACTGGAACAGCGCGTCGAAACCGCGATTTCGCGCCTGTCCCTCGATGCCGATGCGGAGGTCCAGTCACTGTCCGGCGGTGTCCAGCGGCGGGTCCTGCTGGCGCGTGCGCTGGTCGCCGAGCCGGACCTGCTGCTGCTCGACGAGCCGACCAACCATCTCGACATCAGCGCCATCGAATGGCTGGAAGAATTCCTGCTGGGTTTCCGTGGCACGCTGCTGTTTATTACCCACGACCGCAGTTTTCTGTCTGCACTGGCCACGCGCATCATCGATCTCGACCGTGGCGTGCTAACCGACTGGCCGGGTGACTACGCGACCTACCTGCGCCGCAAGCAGGACTGGCTCGACAATGAGGCCGGTCAGCAGGCCCTGTTCGACAAAAAACTGGCTGAAGAGGAACGCTGGATCCGCCAGGGCATCAAGGCGCGCCGCACCCGCAACGAGGGACGGGTGCGGGCACTGGAAAAAATGCGCGAACAACGCCGTCAGCGTCGCCAGATCACGGGCAAGGTGAAATTGCATGCACAACAGCTCGATACCTCCGGCAAACTGGTGGCGGAAGCTGTCGATGTTGACTACAGCATTGGCGAACGCCGGCTGATTCACCACTTCAGTACAACCATCCTGCGCGGCGACAAGATCGGCCTGATCGGGCCTAACGGTGTGGGCAAGACCACCTTGCTACGCCTGCTGCTGGGTGAACTGCAAGCGGACGCCGGCAGCATCCGGCTCGGCACCAATCTGGAGATTGCCTACTTTGACCAGCGTCGCGCCCTGCTGGACATGCAGCAGTCGGTCATCGACAACCTGTCGGATGGCCGTGAGTTCATTGATATTAAAGGGCAACAGCGTCATGTCATCAGCTACCTGCAGGATTTCCTGTTCGCCCCGGAGCGCTGCCGCACCCCGGTATCCGCGCTGTCCGGCGGCGAACGTAACCGCCTGCTGCTGGCCAAATTATTCAGCAAACCCGCCAACCTGTTGGTGATGGATGAACCCACCAACGACCTCGATATCGACACACTCGACCTGCTTGAAGAACGGCTGATCGATTTCGCCGGCACCGTGTTGCTGGTCAGCCACGACCGCACCTTCCTCGACCGGGTGGTCACCAGTTCACTGGTGTTTGAAGGTGAGGGCCAGGTCAATGAATACGTTGGTGGCTACAGTGACTGGCAGCGCCAGCGCCATGCAGACAAGCTTTCAGCAGGTGCAACACGCCCGACGCCCGCGCCGAAACCACCCGAAAAACCCGCGAGGGCGAATAAACTCAGCTACAAGGATCAACGCGAACTCGACCAGCTCCCGCAACGCATTGAACAGCTTGAAGCCGGACTCGAGGTACTTCACCGGCAAATGGCCGACCCGGCCTTCTATCGCCAGGATGGCGCACGGATTTCAGAACAGAAAGAGCAGCTTGCCTCACTGGAAACTGAACTGGAACAGGTCTACGCCAGATGGGAAGCGCTCGAACCCTGAACCGCTGTAAAACCGTATCGACAGGGCGTTTTCTGTGGAAGCCCGCTGCTCTGTGGCACAATAGCGCCACCAAACCGTTTGTGTAGAGATCTCGACCATGACCGAACCCGAACTGACCACTGAAGAACGCGTGCTGCGCATGATGAAGCGCACTCTGACCAACATAGCACGTGACACTGCCCCGGCTCCCGGTTTGCGTCACCCCCTGACTGAGGGCACCATCCAGGGTATACGCGAATGCCTGGTTCTGATCACCAGCCGCGAACGTGAACTGGCGGAGAAACACGGTCGTAATACCGATGCCCGCCCACGCTATGTAGACGAACCCCGTGATGAAGTCGTGGTACCGCTGAATATCGACACCATGAAAAAAGACCTGAACAAAAACGACGAATAGCCGCGTCGCTCAACCCTGCTGCAATAAATCCCTGAGATCGATCACGGCGGCATTGGCGCGCGCGATGTAATTGGCCATCGTCAACGAATAGTTCGCAAACAAACCGAAACCGCTACCGTTAATGATCACCGGGCTCAGTGTCGGCTGCCGGGCTTCTTCCAGTTCGCGGATAATCTGGCGCAGGGAAATCAGCGCATTCTTCTTTTTCAGCACATCCTCAAAGTCGTACTCCACGGCCGCAAGAATCTCTCTCAGCGCCCAGGTCGCGCCACGCGCTTCGTAGAAAATGTCATCGAGTTTCAGCCAGGGCGTTTTCACCACCACACTTAACGAGGCTGTTGTCGATTGTGTCGCGCCCACGTCACCAGCCAGGTCGGTATTGATGCGAATCTGCCCGACGCTGGCGCTGAGCCGTTGCGACAGACTGCCGAGCCGCTTTTCGACAACTTCAAGATACCGACGCAGGTTATCGGCGCGCGCATAGAACTGTCCCTGCTGGTTGGCCGGATCGCTAAGCCGGCGCATGTAGTCGTCAAGCGCTTTCAGCCCTTTGCGGTATTCACCTTCGGTCGGCGGGAACAACCAGGAGTCATTGCGGAAATTAAAGCGCGGTTCCGCTTCCGCCAGTGCTGCGTCTTCCACCGACTGCGACTGCGAGCGCGACATGTTGTTACGCAAAGCCGCCGCACCATCCCTTAACATCACCAACGCACCGTATTCCCAGTTTGGCATATTATCGAGCCATACACCGGGCGGCATGACATCATTGGAAAGGTAGCCGCCCGGTTTATCCAGTAGCACCTCACCAATGTGGATTAGCGTACTCGTATAGATGACGCCCACGCGTAATTGCGTTTCATCGCCACCCACACGCTGCAAGGCAACCTGGCGTACATCAAAACTTTCAGGCTCCCGGCTCCAGTACCATCCAAGCACAAGAGAAAGCACCAGCGCCGCCGCGAACAGTAACCCGACCGAGGCCAGCAAGCCCTTTTGCTTCAGGTTGGCCGGATGATAGAGGCTGCCAAGCTTCCAGGCCTGGCTCTTGAACCACTCTGCGGTTTTCCACAAGGCTGTCTGTGCGCGATCGGTAAATTTCATGATGACATGGTAACACCTGCCGCGTCGTCACCGGAATCGCTTTCACCCAGGCGCAATAAGGCCGGCAGCAGGATCAGGGTAAACAATGTGCTGACCGCCAGGCCGCCGACAATCACCGCGGCCAGCCCGCGATACAACTCGGTGCCAGCGCCGGGCACCAGTAACAACGGCAACATGCCAAACAGGCTGGTCAAGGTACTCATCAGGATCGGCCGCAGGCGTAACTGTACGGCCTGCGCGACCGCATCGCGACGCGCCAGTCCTGCGCGTTCGGCGCGACGTGTCTGGTACACCAGCAGGATGGCGTTATTGACCACCAGCCCCAGCAGAATGACAAAACCGATCATAGTGAGCAGGTCGAGCGGCTGGAAGGTCACCAGGTTCACCAGCTGCAGCGCTATTGCGCCGCCTACGGTGGCCAGCGGCAACACCACCAGCACCAGCAGACTGTCGATAAAGGAACGGAACAATGCGCTCATCAACAGGTACAGCAGGGCGATGGCGAGCAGGAAACTGCCGCCCATGGCTGTCAGCGCCTGGTCCAGTTTTTCTGCCGTGCCGGAATAGCGTATGCCGCCGTCTTCGGGCAGCAGCGCCTGCAACTGAGGTGCAATTTTGCTACGCACGACCGCCATCAGATGTTCCAGTGACATACCCTCCGGCGCACGTACCGACAGGGTCACGGTTCGGCGCCGGTCGAGACGGCGAATCTGGTTCGGGCCGGCGGTGCGTTGAACATGCACCAGTTCATCCAGTGGTAATACACCGGCCTGCGGTGTCACCACCGGCATCCCGGCCAGGGCCTCCGGCGTATCCCAGGGTTCGGCGCGTACCACAATATTGCGCCGCCGCTCCCCGTCGAAATATTCGCCGACAAACAAACCCGAACCAAACGCACGCGCCACGCGCGCCACAGTGTCCCGGGTCCAGCCGGCTTCGGCGATACGGCGTTCATCCGGCACCAGCAGAATTTCCGGTTCGGCCATTTCCAGCCCGGGTTGTGGCGAGATAGAGGCACCCGGAATATCCTCCTCAATCAGGTTATACCCGCTGCGCGCCACATCCAGCAATGTTTCGAGGTGTCTGGACTGCAGATTGATATCAACGCTGCCACTGCCACCGAAACCCCGGAACAGCGAATCGCGTCGCGCGAAAGCCAGTGTATCCGGGAAACCACTGACGATACGGTTAAGCACCGGCACCAACGCTCCCGCCTGCTCCGGGTTCACGGCGCGCACCGCCATGAAGGCGCCGCCGCGATACACCACGAAAAAGTAATGTTTGACCTGCGGCTGCTTTTCGCCCGTCAGGTAGGGTTGCATGCGTTCGGCAATCACCCGGCCCATTTCTTTTTCGATGGTGTCGAGATTAACACCGGGTGCAACATTGATGCTTGCTGACACTCGATTACGGTTGCCACCCGGCAGGTAATCTGCCTCCGGCAACAACAACACGCTCAGCAACGGCGGGACACTGACCAGCAACAGAATCAATCCATAGCGGCGCTTTCGGGTTGACGTCAGTTGCATCAGCCAGCGCGTGGTCGCACGCCACCAGTGCGCATGCCGGTCCTCAAGGCTGAGATCGCCCAGCCACTGACTGGCGGCAACCGGCACCAGCGACACCGCGATCAATAACGACGCCACCACCGCAGCGGCAATCGCAATGGCCAGATCGGCAAATAACTGCCCGGCTTCATCGGCAAGGAACACCACTGGCAGAAACACCGCCACAGTCGTTGCTGTCGATGCCAGCAGGGCGCCCCACACCTGCTCTACACCCTGCAGGGCCGCCTCATGCGCCGACTTGCCCTGCTCGCGCAAGCGCACTACGTTCTCCAGCACCACAATACCGGCGTCGAGCACCATGCCTACCGCAAAGGCGAGACCCGCCAGGGAAATTATATTCAGCGTGTGCCCGCTGATATCGAGCACAAAAAAGGCGGCGGCCAGACACAGCGGAATGGCCAGCGCCACCACCAGGGTGGCGCGGACCCGCCGGAAGAACCACCACAACACCCCGATCGCCAGCACCACACCGGCCGCCAGATTGCCGGTCAGCATACTGACAGAACTATGGATGTAGACTGTCTCGTCGTAGACCTGCTCCATACTGAGTCCGGCCTGTTGCAACGGCGCCTCAAGCTCGCTGGCCGCCTGCTGCAGAGACTTCATCACCTGCAATACATTGACACCGGATTCCCGGTAGGCATTGACGGCAATGGCGTGTGCGCCCTGGTTGATCACCAGGCTTTCACGATCGACTGGCATCAGTTCGACATGCGCCACATCACGTAACAACACCGGCCGACCTTCACGCCAGTCGATGACCAGTTCGCCAAATTGTTTAACCGGGTAGCTACCGGCAAAGCGAATGGTGTAACGCCGTTTGCCCACATCCACCTGACCGGCCGAGACATCCTCGTTGCGTCCTACGCGCGCGGCGACAGCCGGCAGATCAATGCCAAGCGCCGCCAGCCGGTAGGGATCGAAGGTAATGCGCAGCTCCTTTTCGCGACCACCGCGCACCTCCGAGCTTGCCACACCGGGAACCCGTTCAAAACGCGTCTGCACCAGATCCTCGATAAACCGGTGGTAACTGGAAATGTCCCGGTCATTACCCGCCAGCGGCTTGAGAATAAACCAGGCAACCGGCCGGTTGCGCGCACCGATGGTCGACAACTGCGGCTCGATCACATCCTCGGGATAACCACCGACCCGGTTCAAACGGTTCAGCACATCGACCAGCGCACGCTGCAAATCGGTTCCGGTCCTGAAGCTCAGCGTTAAGCGACCACGGCCACGTTGCGCCCGCGACAACATTTCTGTCATGCCCGGCGTGCCGCGCAAGGCCTTTTCCTGCGGTTCGAGAATCTCCGATTCAATTTCCTCGGGTGCCGCCGAACGCCAGCCGGTGGTAATGGTGATCTCCGGGCGTTCGACCTCGGGGGTAAGCTGGATCGGCAGACGGCCAAGACTGATCAGGCCAAATAACATCACCATCAACGCTGCAACCAGCGCAGCAACCGGATTACCCAGCGCATAACGGGTCAGGATCACAGCGTGTCGCCCTGCCCCTGCACGACCACTTTCTGACCATCGCGCAAGCGTTCTCCGCCGCGCGTAACGACGAGGTCACCCGGTTTGATATCGCCCTTGACCTCAATCCACGCGCCCCCGGCAATACCAGGAACGACAAGAATACGATGGGCGATATGCTTGCCATCGATCACGAATACACTGATAGCATCGCGCCGCAGCACCATCGCATCACGCGGCACCGACAACACCTTGCGACGAGCGGTAACCGGTACAGCAATCCGCACACTCTCACCGACTTTCCAGTCACCTTCCGGCAAACTGACACGCAACTCATAAAGCCGCGAACGGGTATCGCCAACCGGCACCCGCGTACGCACTGTCCCTTCAAATTTCTCACCGTTTCGCTCGAACCGTACCGGCTCCTGCGGCTCCAGGAAAGGTAACGCCGAGACCGATACCCAGCCCTGTATTTCAAGGTGTAGCGGATCGGTCATGGTCACAACCGCAGCGCCTTCGTCAGCCCACTCGCCGGCGTTCAGCAAACGCTCTGTCACGATACCGGCAAACGGCGCGCGCAATTGCGTACGCTCCAGTAGCGCCGCGCTGCGATCTTCCCGCGCCTGTGCCGCCCTGAGTTCACTGGTCGCCGCCAACCGGTCGGACTCCACCTTCTCCAGCTGGCTCTGTGCCGCGTTATTGCTGTTTGCCAACTTCTGCAGCCGGGATGATTCCTGTTTGAGAAATCCAAGTTGGGCCTGGATACGCGCAACATCGGCTTCACGCTCGATATGATCCTCGCGCAACAGCACATCATCAATACGCGCCACCACACCACCCTGTTCAGGACTGTCGCCAACGTCGGCGACCCACAACAAACGGCCACTGACTTCCGAGGCAAGGCGGGCATGCTCGCGGCTGATCACCGTCCCCGTGTAGTAATCGACAGGCGCCAGCAAACGCATTGTCGCCCTGGCAACAACAACCGGTTTTTCCAGGCTGCGCGCCAGCGCACCGCCTGCCTGCAGATATAATACGGCGCCAAGCGCCAGCAGCCATACAGACACAATGCGCGCCTTACTCCGATAAAATTTCATGTATCTCTGTCACCCGACAATGAAGTGACGATCAGCATACCGTTTCGCTCGCAATGACTCAAAAAACGTGCGGGTACAAGTATGCTAGGCTTCAGGCTCCAACTGGAGGGGCGCGACAATTTTGGACCAATCCATCGTTTTCTCGGTCTTTCTGATTTTTACCGGCGCCGCTGTACTGGCCACCGCCGCACTGTATGCGCGCCAGTCAATGCTGGTGGCGTATATCCTGCTGGGTATGGCCATGGGACCTTCTGCACTGGGTCTGGTCACTGACGTTGAAATGCTGCGCGACCTGTCGCACGTGGGTATCGTGTTCCTGCTGTTTCTGCTTGGCCTTAACCTGCACCCGCAGGATTTGTGGCACCTGTTTGCCAAGGCGACCTTTGTCACGCTGGGCAGCTCACTGATATTTGCGCTACTGGGTGGCGCCACAGCACTACTGTTCGGTTACAACCTGACCGACTCGATTGTCATCGGTGCGGCACTGATGTTTTCCAGCACCATCATCGGCCTGAAGCTTTTACCCAGCACCGTGCTGCACCACCAGCATATCGGTGAAATCATTATCAGTGTTTTATTGTTACAGGATTTGATTGCCATACTGATTATGCTCGTCCTGCACAGCATGGCGGGGGCTTCAGGCGGCTGGCAGAATGCCACCCTGATTACACTGACCCTGCCCGGCCTGCTGGTATTTGCGTTTGCTTTCTCACGCTTTGTATTGACGCGCCTGCTGGCGCGCTTCGATACTATCCAGGAATATATTTTCCTGCTCGCGATCGGCTGGTGCCTGGGCATGGCCGAGCTTGCCCAGGCGCTGGGCCTGTCACCGGAGATCGGCGCATTTGTTGCCGGCATCGCCGTGGCAACGGAACCCATTTCACGTTTTATCGCCGAGAGTCTGAAGCCCTTGCGGGACTTCTTCCTGATTGTATTTTTCTTCAGTCTTGGCGCCGGACTCGAACTCAATACCATGCAAACCGTATTGCCCGCCGCGATAACCCTGGCGCTCATCAGCCTGCTATTGAAACCCTTCGTGTTCAAATGGTTGTGGATACGTCAGGGGGAAACCGCGCAGACATCCGCCGAAGTCGGTGCGCGACTCGGGCAGATCAGTGAGTTTTCCCTGTTGATTGCCGTGCTGGCCACCCGGTCTGCCGTCATCACCACGCATGCGTCTTACCTGATCCAGCTTGCCACGCTGATCACTTTCATTGTGTCGTCGTATTATATTGTCTTGCGCTACCCCACACCGATGGCAGTGTCGGACAAATTACGTCGTGACTGAGTGATCAACGGCTGAGATAGAAATAATCCCAGGAATTCCCCGACAACGCCTCCAGTATCGACATCAGACCGTCAGTGGGTACGGCCTCGTGGGGAAAGACATGCTCGATCTCCACGAAAAAACGCCCGAAGCCGGCACCCCGCCGCCAGTCCAGCCGGTACAGCGGAACAGACTCACCACAGGTTGAACAGTGCTGCTGCCGGTCATACGCCAGTGAGGTCGGGCGTTTCTGTGGTGCGCGACAGGCTGCGCAGCGTAGCACCGGCGCAGGCCGGGATTCCAGCCACTGCACTTCGCTGTAATCGTGCAAACGAATACGACACACCGGCTGTCCATCGGTAGCCTGTTGCGCTGTCAGGGAAATCCGGGGAGAACAACCGAGGAACATAATCAACGTCAGGAAGCGCTCGCCAGCCCTATACAACAGCGCATCGCCACCCTCCTGTACGCCTGTCAGACCGACACTTGAGAGCGCCCCCGCGACATGATCCGGCGATGCCGGCCGCCACAACGGGGCTTTGCAATGCAGGAGAAGTGAATGCATCAGCGATACTGGCAACGGATATCGGTATCACTCAGGCGCCGCTGGTCGTGATCTCCCAACTATAGGAGCAATCGAGATAGGAGCGCACCGAAATCAGTCCGACGATACCGTCCTCGACCATGGTGACAGCCGGGGTGCGTTGGCGGAATTTACGGTTGGGCTTGTTCATCCACAACTTGCCCATACGCCGGCTGAAGGGATAGGTGGTGCGCAGGGCATCGGCGATGCAAATCAGGTGCTCGACACGCTGCATGACCTCCGGATTGTCCGGAAGCGGGCGGTTTTCACGCAACTGCCTGATTTCACGGGCCGGCGCGTTATCCAGACCGAGCAGGAGCAACTGATCCTTGCCACTGATACCCCACTCATCCAGCATCCGCAGCACACCCTGAGTGAGCTGGACGCGCTCGTCTTCTGTCATCTCAGACATAAGTCACTGCCCCGATCCGGTTAACTGACGGGAAGTGTAGCATGCCAGGCGTACGGGAATCCCTCTGTAACCCTGAAGAATGCAGGGTAACCCTGATTTTCCGCCGCACCCGAGGTTTCTCCTGTGTTAACCTCCGCGCTCGAAAATATCGGCCGCCCCGGCCACCAATAACAACCCGGAAAAATGCACGATGAAAACGCTGTTCAAATACCTGCTGTATCTTGCCAGCGGACTGTATGCCACAGTGTCTCCGGCCGACCAGGCCACGTTGTCCAACGGCGACCGGATTTCCGGTACGCTGATCGAACAAACCCTGGACAAGGTCGTCATCGAAACCCCTTACGCGGGAAAGATAACGATTAAACGTAGCGAAATCAGCCGACTGTCCACTGACCACCGACTGCGCATCCAGCTGCATGACGGCCGCCGGTTCGACGGCCTGCTGAAGGAAGACTCGTCAGGCCATTTGATCATCGAGACGCCTGACCAGCAGCTTGTCCCGATTAATGGACTTAACAGCATTGCAGCTATCAGCGCTGTGCCTTCCAACAAACCGGTGGAATACGAATGGCGTGGAAACGTAACGCTGGCCGGTGAAAAGCAGTCGGGGAATACCGACACAGACAAGCTGAACATCAACACCCGTGTTGTGGCGGAAAAGAAAAAACATAACCGTTTCACGATTGAGGCCATGCTGGCGCGTGAACATGCAAATAATCGCCTGACCAAGGAACAATACCGGCTGAATGGAAAATATGATCATTTTTTCCGCAAGAACTGGTTTGGTTTTGTCGGCACAGCCTTCGAACAGGACCCGTTCAGGGACATCGACCTGCGCAGCGTGTTCTCGGCCGGCTCCGGTTACCAGTTCTATGACAGCGACGCACTGAGGCTGTCACTGGAAGCCGGTCTCAGCTACACCGACACCCAATTTATAGTAGATCAGGATGACAGCTACGCCGGCTTCAACTGGGGGCTGAACTGGGAGCAGTCACTGCTCGGCGACCGCCTGAAGTTTTTCCATCGCCAGCGTGGCAACCAGGGGCTGGACAGCATCGACAACCTGATCATCAACGCGCAAACCGGGGTACGGATACCGATTGCGGCAGGCCTGAGCGCATCGGCCGAATACGACCTGGACTGGGATCGCTCCCCGCCTGACAACACCGACAGCACGGACAACACCTACCTGCTCGGCGTGGATTACAGCTGGTAACCCCTTGACCGGCTCATCAGGCCTGCTACTGCTTGTGCTGCTCGGTCTGCTGGTCTGGTTGTGGCGAAACAGCCTGTTGGCACGTGAAATTGCCATTCGCGCGGCGCGTGAAACCTGCCAGCAACAGCAACTCCAGTTGCTCGACGGCAGTGTCGCCCTCGCGCGCCTCAAGCCTGAGCGTCTGGCGAACGGTCGACTGTCGTTACGCCGTACTTTCCTGTTCAGCTACAGCGAGGATGGTATGGAACGCCGTACCGGCTTCGTTATCCTGTCAGGAAACCATGTGGAACAAGTGGGCTTGTGAGTATCCCTCCTCAGCTTGCTATACTGTAGCGAATCCTGTCTACCCGTCTGCTTACAATGCGAACCTGAACCATGCCTTATTACGTCTATAAAATCTTACCCGGTCCGACCAAACTGGTCAGCACACTGGAAAAACTGGAACAATATGACACTTTCAAGGAAGCCAAAAACTATGCGCGCAGCCTGCGTGCAGAACTGTCGGCAGACGATAACACCCGAATCAAGGTGATGTTTGCCGAAACCGAACTCGAGGCGGAAGAACAACTCATGGAGAAACGCGAAGCCCCCATACTGCGCGAGTGGGAAAAGTAATCCCCGCCTATGGTCGATGAAGATCAGTATCGGTCCACCTACGATACTGTCAACAAACGGCGCTGCGTTTTCGAAAAAGCCGTTCTTACCCGCCGTTGCCACTGCAGCTGTTCTGCACGCCTCTACCTGGCAGACCGCGAGGGCATAGCCTGCCGCGCGGAGCAGGCGAATGCCCGCTGCAAACAACTACTGAACCTGCTGAGAGACAACGCCCGCTTCGCCCTCAAGCTGACAGGCAGTGGTGATGAATTGCCGCACGCCAAGGAAATCAAGGTGCAGAATGGTGGCCTGCTCGGCCTGCAGGGCATTCTTCAACCCGAGGCACCACAGGACTCCGTGGTGGATATCGCCGTCCTGATCGTGCTGGGCATCGAGGCCTTTGGTTCCATCCAGCAATTCCCCTACCAGGAAATCGTTAAATCGATTACCCGTTTCGAAGGTCGCCGCCGCCCCCGGTCAAAGCAATAACCCGTCAACCGGGCGAAATACCTCCTTTTTCCGTCCTGGCGCTAAAGCCTTCCGCCTTCCTTTCCGACACATGCTGGTGAGATACCCCTGAAGATTTCTGCAGCCCTTTGCTGCAAGGTGGAAAATTTAATGAAAATCCATGCATTTGCCGATGAGGAGCGAACCTGTACGCTGACCTACGTGGTGTACGACCCGGTCAGCAAGGACGCGGTGGTGATTGATCCCGTGCTGGATCTGGACATGACCCCCTGGCGGACATCAACGGATTCCATCGACCGTGTCGTTGAACTGATCCATCGTGAGGCCTTGCAGGTTCACTGGATACTCGATACGCACGTGCATACCGACCATATCAGTGGTGCCGCCGAGCTTAAAAAGCGCATCGACGCCCCCATGGCAATCGGCGCCAACATCCGCCGTGTACAGGAGATTTTCAAGGGCACATTCAACCTGCCGGCTGATTTCCCGACGGACGGCAGCCAATTCGACCGTTTGCTTGAAGATGGCGACGTTTTGCAGGCGGGCAGTTTTGCTGTCCGCGTACTCAGCACGCCCGGTCACACACCGGCGTGCTGCACCTACCACATCGAAAACAACCTGTTCACCGGTGACGTCCTGTTCATGCCGGATGTCGGTGTTGCGCGCTGCGACTTCCCGGACGGCAGCGCCAGGGATCTGTATCGCTCGGTTAAACGACTGTACGACTTCCCGCACGAAACCCGCGTGTATGTCGGGCACGACTATCCCGGCGGAAGACCTTTTCAGTACCAGACCACTATCGCGGAAAGCAAAGCGTTCAATACCGATCTGCCCGCCAGCCTGGATGAAGCGCAGTTTGTCAAAAATATCCAGTCGCGCGACAGCGCCTTACCCGCGCCGCGCCTGCTGTTCCCCAGCCTGCAACTCAACATTAATGCGGGAGAACTCCCCGAACCCGAGAACAATGACGTCGCTTACCTCAAGGTTCCGCTGAACTACCTGTAAACCCGAACAGACTGTGTATGAATTGCGCAACCGTATGGATGAACTCGACCTCAATGAGCGGTATATTGTCTACTGCCACGCCGGAGGGCGCAGTGCGGTAGCCACCCTGATTCTGGCCCAGAATCAGTTTGACGTCGTCAGCCTGGAAGGTGGCATACGCGACTGGCCGTTCGAAACGGTCGCCGTAGAGGAAGAGGCTGTCGTCACACCTGCGAAGGCTGCCATCGCTTAACCGGCTGAACCGGCCTGTCCGGGACGGCCACAAAGGGAGTCCCGGACATCAATAACCTGCTGACCGATGAAGAAATCGAGGCCTTGCAGCGCAAACTGGAAGCGCTGCGCCTGGAACACCGTGATCTCGATGATGTCATTCACCACCTGATTACATCTGACTACCCTGACCAGATCCAGCTCAAGCGCCTGAAAAAGCGCAAGCTGCGCCTCAAGGACTCCATCGAAATTATTCAAAGCCGGCTGATCCCTGACCTCGACGCATAACGCGGCCTAATAACGTCGATAGCGTACCACCCGGGTCGGTGACAGCACCTCGATACTGGCTCCACGGGACTTCACCTGCCGCCGCACCTGGATATACAACTGTTTCACACCCTTGCCCTGGCTGACGGTGTAAGGATTTTGCGGTTCCAGCGTCTGCCACGCCGCCCCGGCAAAATCCGCTGACTCGGCAATACGAATCTGGTTGGCCTGTCCCGATACATCCACCGTCACCCGTACCTGCGCACCGGACGATGCCGTTTTGTCTGTGCCAACCCGGACACCGGTAATTTCGAGTTCTCTGCTGCTCGCCTGTTCCGGCTCACCGCTATTCTCTGTTGCCTCGCAGACGGGGCCACCGCCGCCCGGCACCAGCTTGAGCACAATAACCCGGTTACCCGACAATGGCTCGACACCCTGCTGCCTGCCCTGGTAACCACGCCGTGACGCCGTCAGCACCATACGGTTCACGGGTAAGCCGCTAAAACGCACCGTTCCATCAGCTGCCGCACGGCGGGCGCCAAACTGGTCTGCCCTGGCTGCGGTGCCAAGACACACGGCAACCTGCTCAACGGGCGAACCTGACTGCCCGTCAACGACCCTGACCTCAAGCCAGTTACTGCCGAAGTCTTCGCACCAGGCTGGCGCAGCAACCGCCAGCAACAATGCAATACCTGCTGACATCCCCGATATTTTCTTTATATTCATGGCAATACACCCACTCTTCATTATTATTCAATCTACACTGGCGATGCCAGTGTATCGCCACGATGTCTTCCCCGACAAGCCTGACAGCGTCTGTGGCTCAGGATGCCTCTTCCTCGTCATCAAGCAAGGGAAAACTGCCGGCATAGCGACCGATCCATTCACGCGCCGCCTGTTCCCCGTTTATGACCCGGCCCTCGGCTGCCAGTACCTCGGTTTTGTAATGCTCGATATGGCAAACCTGCTCCACCATACGCACCCGGAAACGATCCCCAGCCTGCAGAAATGACACACCAACCGTATAGCCTTCGCCATCCGGCCGACACCACGCGACACGGCCTTCCGCCTCAAAAGCCGGCAGCAGCCGGGAAATCCGGATGGCGATGACCGACCCGACCTTCAGTTCATGTGGCGAAGAGAATGACAGGCCACCATGGCCAATGTCGTTCAAATGTTCCCGCACAGAACCCGAATCTTCTGTATCTGTTTGACATTCGATGGGAATATCAGACGGATGGCGTATAAAACTACGCATCTCCTGCCTCCACAGACAACCTGGCTTAGCGGACACTCCCCTCCCGGGAAAGCTGATGAATGCCTTTTCCGTCATCCCGACATCTGTCGTAATTCCACATTTTCAATGACCTTGACCCTGGCATTCACCAGGATAACGACAGACCAAAGACTCCCTGTCTGTAGTGTAGCTGCTTTGCCAGGGTCAGCACGGTATCCAACCCATACTCAGGAGACACGGCAATTGTGACGGGGTTCCGGTTTCCCACCGGATTCAGGAGGCAAACTCGCACGAAGACTTAACAAATCAGCACATCTGACGCTACCCCCGGTTGGGTATATAGGTTAATCAACCATGGGTATCTGGAAGAAACAACAATCGGCACATCCGCCTGTGACACCCAGGCCTGCCCGCCCGGCATCCCACCAGCGCGCAGACGAGATCAGACACAAGGCGCAGCATTACACCGACATCACAGAACAATCCGGGGATCAGCATCATGATCAACGCAAGGCATCTCGACAACGCGAACAGGCCGAAAAGGAAATGGCCGCGTTGCGTGCGGAAGCTTTACAGGCTCGCCGTCTTGCCACACACATCGAGAACCTGCACCAACCTGCTAAAGTACAGCGAAAAGGCCGAATAATGGACACCACAATCGCAGACCCCGGACAGGCACAACGCATGCAGCGAAGGACAAGCGATACCCCCTCACCCGGTAGTGTACAGCTCAGTTTCAATCCGCTGCACCCTTCCATGGAGTTGCCGCCCGAGCAACTGATACGTCTGCTTGGTCTGGAAAACAAGACGAAACGCCGCAGAAAAAAACGCACGCCTGTTGCCACTCATGCCAGAGAAAACAGTTCAGCGCACAGCACTCATTCGGATAAGAAGATCAAGCTGTTGCTTCCGGAAACACCCCCGGCCAGCGCTGAGCGGGAAAGGGATATGGTGACCCCGCCATTTGCGGAACCTGGCCGGGGTCTTGTCGTCCCGTCACTGGTTGTCGGCGCAGTCGCGGGGATCGCCATCTCCGCCTACCTGATCCTGAGCGGGGAAGCGGATGTGGCACCGCCTGTCACACAGGCAGCCCCGGCCGCGAAACCTGCCAAACACGCATCTCCGGCGGCGAATCTCCGCAAAGCTGAGCCGGTGACGCTGCCTGCGGCAACCCCTGCGAAACCTCCTGCGCCTCCCCTTGCGGAAACCCCTCGTCAGGGTATGGTCAAGCGCACCCGCGTCATCCCGCAGACAAAAACTGTTGTTGAGGTGAAACCTCTGCCCAGCGAGGCAGAACCGCGCATGACAGCGCCTGATATTCCACCGTCTATGGATGAACCGGTCACAACACCTGCCGGCGCCGACAGTGCGCTGACAGGTGAGACAAGCCTGCCCGAAGAAGCCGGTACAGCGTCGGTCGCCGGGGATACTGCGAAGAAAGGCACGACCGAAGACACTGTTGACAGTTTATTCTGAAGGCAACAACAGATTTTGCAGCGCCTGACTTTCAGTCGGATCGATGGGCGCGTGACAGGTAACGTTCGCTGGCCATTTCCGCCAACCGGCTGGCGGTACGCTGAAACGGTTGAGTAAGTTGCCGCCCGGTGTATAGCCGGCCGGGTGACGCCTCTGCCGTCATCACGAGTTTTACGCCGTGGTCATAGAGTGCATCGATCAGGTGTATAAAACGCCGTGCGCCTTCATCCATTTCAGCCGACATCACCGGTATCGCTTCCAGTAACACGGCATGGAACTCACAGGCCAGCTCCAGGTAGTCACGCGCCGAGCGGGGCCGCAGGCACAGCTCGGCAAAGGTGAACCAGACCACATCATCCGCCAGGCTGACAGCGTGTAATTCCCGCCCCGCCAATCTCAGGATGTTACCTTCTACCGGCGCTGTGGCCGCCAGCGCATCGAAGTGCTCACCAAGCCATGTGTGCGCTTTGGGGCTGTCAACCCCGACAAGACAAGTACCACTCTGTCGCAACAGTGTCATGCGATAGTCTTCAGCACTGTCCAGTGCCACCACTTCCATACACTGTTCAATCAGCACAATAGCGGGCAAAAAACGTACGCGCTGCAAACCCTCGTGGTACAGCTTGTGCGGCTCGATGTTCGACGTGGTGACCAACGTCACCCGGCGATCGAACAAAGCTTCAAGCAAGCCTGTCAGCAACATGGCATCGGCCACATCAGTCACATGGAATTCATCGATACACAACAAGCGAAATTGCGCCGCCAGTCGGTCCGCCACAATCAGCAGGGGGTCAGGGGTTTTGGGTAACTCGTCCAGCGCCTTGTGGATCTCCAGCATAAAACGGTGGAAGTGCACACGACGTTTTTGCGCGAACGGAAGGCTGTCGAAGAAGGCGTCCATCAGCCAGGTTTTACCCCGCCCCGGGCCGCCCCACAGGTACACGCCACGCACCGGCGGCGTCCTGTCGCCAAGCAGCCGTTTCAGAAAAGCGGGTTGGGGCGGCGGTGCCAGCAGTGCTTCATACAGTACCTGCAAATGTTCCACCACCCGCTGCTGCTGAACATCCGGGCAGAACTTCAGCGCCGTCAACTCCGCCTTGTACCGCTCACGCGGCGATAACAGCCGGTCCGGTGGCGCGGCGGTCACGGGCTTACAAGTGCTGGATATCGAGACCCAGGGTCCTGCAATCGTCCTCGCCGGCCGGGCCGGTGATCACAGCAATGCTCGCCTGGTCAGGCTTGAGATAGGTCTCGCCGACGCGCCTGAGATCATCCAGGGTGACATCCAGTATGCGTTTGCGCACTTTCTGGCGTTGTTCCGGTATACGCCCGTGCAACGCACTAAAGAAAGCGTCACGCGCCTCGCCGGCCGGTGAGGCCGGTTTATCGATACTGCTGATGACGCCAAGAATGGCTTCTTCGAGTAACCGCCATTGGTGTTTTTCACCCAGCAACCACTCGATGGCGCGGTCGAAATCATCCAGCGTTTCGCCCAGCCGCGGATCGCGGTAGGAAAAGAACCGGAACACCGCGTTATCGGCATCATGACTGGCGCCACCGCCGTATGCACCGCCCTGCTCGCGTACTGCCCGGTGCAGGTAACCATTACGCAGGAAGCCGGACAGGACCGCGAGCGCGGCGGCATCGGGATGTTCAGCCGGGACTGTCCTGTAGGCCTTGGCGCAGAAATTCACCTGGCTATTGGCAATCCAGGCTTCGCGCACCCTGGCATCCACCCCGGCCGGTGCGAAGGGGGTAAATGTTCCGCCGGCCGCTCCGGTATGCGACCAGGCCTGCTCAAGTTCCGTGCGGGCCTGCGCATGTCGTTCAGCCTCGCTGATCAACAGAAACTGGCGCGGCGCAAGGCGAATCCGTTCATGTATGCCTTCAAACTGTCCGGCAAAAGCCCGCACCCGGTCAGGATCGGAAAAGCTGTCATCCAGCGCCTTGAGGCGACGAATGCCGGCCAGGCCGCGCAGCCGGTGCGAGAGTGCCGCACCGGGACTCATCCCGGCAGACGCCGCCAGCATGGCAAGCCCATGTCCATTCCCGGTGACACTCTGTTCCCGCTGCGCGCGTTGTTGCGCGACCAGGTCGCGGATACGCGCATATTCGTCAAAACGCGGTGACTCCAGTGTGTCACACATCAGCTTGCCGAGGGCTGCGTGATTACGCGCCAGGGCTTTGCCGGACAGCACGAAAAAGCCACGTACGGCCTGCGCATTATCCGCCTGGCTACGGATGCTGCTGCTGGCATTGATGCCGCCCGACACACTGGTTTGCAACGACTGTGTTTCCAGGTAGTCGCGGCCGCCGCAACCCAGCTGTGCAAGGCTATAGCTGTAAGCGGGGAAGGCATCGAGCAGGTCATCATCGAACTGCGGCAATTCAGCCACCACCTGCTGGTAAACCAGCCCGTTCGTGCCTTGCGGGTAAAAACTGACCTGCAATTCAGCCACCTTTTCCTGCTCGCCCGGCGCGATGTGCATTTCGTCGGGTATATCCTCAAGGCCGACCTTGGGCAGCAATGAAGGATCGTCCTGCTGCGCCTGACGTTCGGCCAGGGTCTTTGCCCGGGCAATTACCGCCGCTTTCTGTGCCTCATCCATTTGCGCTTTCATCAGGGCCAGTCGCCTGGCCTCCGCCGCATCGCGACGCGCCGACAGGCCGGTATCCGGCACCAGCGTAACGTGTACCCGGTGCGGGTTATCCAGCAGGCGTTCCCGGACCAGCTCGGGAATATAATCCGGATCCTGGATGCGCTCACGCAACTCATCCAGTACCGGGTCGAGATTCAACAGCGCCACCGGGTCGCCGCGATGGGTTGCACACGAAAGCATCTCCAGGATCAGCTGCAACCCGTAGGGATAGCCATCACCTGAAATCTCCCGTTGTCCCAGTTCCAACTGGTGCAGTACGGCTTCCACGCGCGATTTTTCGATACCCTTGTCAGCCACGTCCTTCAGCACATCCAGCACCAGTTTTTCCAGCGCATGCGTGTGCTCGGGGCGGCTGCCTTCCAGGCCGCAGACAAAGCTCATTTCACGGTTGGAGGCTTCCAGCCCGCACAGCGGCGACGGCGCGCTGCCAAGGTCTGTCGTTTCCAGTGCGCGGCGCAACGGCGAGGCACTATCGTCCAGCAGGACGCCTTCCAGTAAATGCGCCTCCAGTTGCTGTTTCAGGTTAATACTGGGGCCCAGCAGCCAGCCCATCACCAGGTGGGTCTTGTCGCCCACCTCACCCGGCTCGTCAAACGCATAACTCTCCTGCACGTAAACGGGGGCGTGGTAACGTTTTTCATCGCTGACGCCAATGTTCACATCCAGGCGCTCAAACTGCGACAGGGCCCTGTCGTGCAGTCGCGCGTGATGCTCAATCGCGGGAATATTGCCAAAGGTCATAAACACGGCATTGGAAGGGTGATAGTGGGTGCGATAAAACGCCTTGAGGTCTTCGTAGGCCAGATCGGGGATACACTCGGGATCACCACCGCTGTTGTAGTGGTAGGTAGTGGTCGGGAACAGGTATTTGGTCAGGGTCTGCCACAGGGTGCTGGCCGGCGAGCTCATCGCGCCTTTCATTTCATTGAATACCACGCCCTTGAACACCAGGTCGCTTTGCGCATTATCCGCTTCGGCAAATTCGACACGGTGGCCTTCCTGGGCAAAATCCAGCGCGTGCAGACGCGAGAAAAATACCGCGTCCAGGTAGACATCAAGGAGATTATTGAAGTCCTTGCGATTCTGGCTGGCAAACGGGTAGGCCGTCCAGTCGCTACTCGTAAATGCGTTCATGAAGGTATTCAGCGAACGGCGAATCATCATGAAAAACGGGTCCCGAACCGGGTAGTGTTTACTGCCACACAACGCCGTATGTTCAAGAATATGCGCGACACCTGTCGAGTCCATCGGCACGGTACGCAGGGCCACCAGGAAGACATTCTCGGGTTTGTGCGTCGCCAGGTGGTAATGCGCCGCACCCGTCACGCGGTGCCGGTATTCCTCGACCACCAGGTTCAGGGACTCGATACGCTCACTGCGAATCCACTCAAATGCTTCGTGTACCCGGGAGGGTGCTTCAGGAATGGAACTGTCGGCCACTACGCTGCTCATAGAGATGAATATCCTGTGATTACCGCCTATGCGAATGGCTGGATTGTAACGCGCCGGACGCGCGCAACGCCACGACACATTGCCCGCTTGCAGACAGCCCAGTAGAATGCGCCGAATTCCCCTGAAAATACCGTGCCAATGAAACTTGTCTCATTCAATACAAACAGCATCCGGACACGCCAACACCAACTGGAAAAACTGGTCGAAGTCCATTCGCCCGATATCATTGGCATACAGGAAACCAAGGCCCAGGACGCGGATTTCCCGCTGGCCATGGTCGAGGATCTCGGCTATCACGCCGCGTTTCACGGGCAAAAAACCCACTACGGCGTGGCCATCCTGTCGAAACAGACGCCGCTGGAAGTCCGCAAGGGTTTCCCCCATGATGACGATGACGCCCAACGCCGCCTGATCAGCGCCGATTTTGCGCTGGCCGACGGCCGCACCCTGACTATTGTGAACGGCTATTTTCCCCAGGGGGAAAGCCGCGACCACGAAACCAAGTTCCCCGCCAAGCAAAAATTCTACCGCGACCTGCTGGAACTCCTGCACACGCGCCACGACCCGCAGCAACCGCTTGTGGTGATGGGCGACATGAATGTCGCGCCGCTGGAGCAGGATATCGGCATCGGCCCCGACAATGCCAAACGCTGGCTGAAAACCGGAAAATGCAGCTTTCTACCGGAAGAACGCGAATGGCTGCAACAACTGATCGACTGGGGACTGACCGACACCTATCGCCACCACTACCCCGAGGTTGATGACAAATTCAGCTGGTTTGATTACCGTAGCCGGGGGTTTGAACGTGACCCGAAACGCGGCCTGCGTATCGATCTCATACTGGCGACCCGACCGCTGATGGAACATTCGACGGATGCCGGTATCTCATATGATATTCGCGCCATGACGAAACCCTCGGATCATTGCCCCGTGTGGGCGCGTTTCGACCTCGAAACACGCTAACCGGGGTTTGTCCCAACCACCGAGCCAAGTACAATGAGCCTTATGAAAATAACACTGCACGCCACACGGATGTTTCTGACCGCACTGCTACTGGCTGGCACGGCATCTCTCGCCCTGGCCATGGCTGAACCGGACGCCAACAGCGACCCCCAGCCGATTGTTGCCGATACCATCAACAAGCTGATCGACCGTCTGGACGAAAATCGCGCGCGCATCAAGAAGGATGATTCAGTAGCCTATAAAATCAGCGATGAGCTGATTACGCCACGCATCGATTTCCCGCGTATTGCACGACTGGTCATCGGCAAGTACTGGCGCAAAGCCAGTGATACCCAACGCAAACGGCTGACAAAGGAAATCAAGACACTACTGATACGCTCCTACGTCACTGCGATGACCAGCTACGCGGACAACATCATTGCCCACAGGAACTCCATTACCTACCAGCCATCCCGCTACAAACCGGGTGACCGCAAGGCTTCTGTGCGTGCCACCGTCGGCATAGGCAATGGCAAGACGGTGGATGTGCAATACCAGGTCTATTTCAAGGATGGAAAATGGAAGATATACGACATTCGCATTGAAGGCATCAGCCTTGCGATCACCTACCGTACCAGTTTTGGTGAAACGATCCGGCGGGACGGGCTGGACAGCCTCATCGAACAGCTGGCGGAACGCAACCGTAAAGGTGAAGTCGAACTGCCGGCTACCATTTCCAAACCTTTCAAGAACAAGACCGGCGCCGCACAGTAGCCCCGGGCATCGGGGCAAACGTAGCATCAGGATGCCGTAGTATCCGCTCCCTGGCGCGGCGGCATCTGCAAAAAAAAGCCCTGCGCCTCGATCTGCGCCATCACCTCAAGCACGTCGGCCTGGGCCAGCTTGCGCCTTGCATGCAAGGCAAGCTCTGTGACTTCGTGCAGATCACCCAGCAAAGTCTTCAGCGTTTCGGGAACACGCGTGAGTCCGTCGTCTTTTTTAACAAACAGGTAATAGTCAAACTGCCGAAGACTTTTATACACCACACATTGCATTTCGGGGTTTCCTGTCACGGCAGGCGTGGCGAAAATTCCACAGCCACTTCTTTCGTATAAGGCTCATCGATTACCGGTTCGGCGTCAACTGTCAACATCAGCGCGGTGTTATCAGGTTCACTCATCGTCAGGCATTATCCGGGTTTTCAGCCGGCTGCTCCAGAAATTCCTCCACCAGCCCGAGCATACGGGCATGATGGCTGCCCTGCCAGTAGACCTGGAGACACTCGGAACACTGCTGGAAGACGTTGTAGTAGCGTCGCGTTTTGGGCTGCAACAACGCATTGACGCTCTCCTTCGTCACAACCTCGAGGCTTCCATTACAACGCACACAACGTGTAAACGGTCGCACCAATCCGGCCAGGTCCAGGCGCCGCAACACCTCCCTGACCTGTTCCTTTGGACAGGTGCCACGAACATAGAGCCCATGGTCAATGACTTTATGCTGCAACAGCCTGCGGTCGCGAGTGAGTACAATACGGTGCTGCTGTTGACTGATTGCAGCCACATCCGCATCCCTGTAATCATTGCGATACAGACAATCAAATCCCAGCAGGCGCAGGTAGCGCGCCAGACGCCCGAGATTGCTGTCGATAACAAACCGGGGATTCCGCAGGGGATTTGGCCGCAGGCGTATCAGTGACGAAACATCCAGACTTTCAAATACCGGGTAGACACTGATGCGGTCACTATCCTCGACGATATGGGAAAAATCTACAGAGCGACCGTTAACCAGTATCAACTCGATCTCGGGATGCGGTACACCCAGTGACTCGATCATGTCCTTGATCGAGGTGCGACGGTCAAACCGGTGTTCAAACCCGACCTTACGCTGCGCAGGCGGCAAAAAGTCATTGAGTTCTTCGTAGAACCTGAACCAGGCGCTTGCCATCGACAATCCGCGTCAGAGTACGCCTGCCGCTTGCTGGTCTGCGTGGTAGGAGGAACGCACCATCGGCCCGCTGGCGACCTGGCTGAACCCCATCGCCTCGCCGACTTTACGCAACCGCTCGAATTCGTCGGGGTGAACATAACGATCGACCGGCAAGTGATGTTTGCTCGGCTGCAGGTACTGCCCCAGCGTGAGCATATTGACGTCATGTTCACGCATATTGCACATCACCTGCTCGACTTCCTCCAGCGTTTCACCCAGCCCCAGCATCAGACCGGATTTTGTCGGCACGCCGGGATGTTCCTGGCTAAACTGTTTCAGGAGTGTCAGCGACCACGGGTAGTCCGATCCGGGACGGGCTTTTTTATACAGGCGCGGTACCGTTTCGAGGTTGTGATTAAACACATCCGGTGGCGCCTGACGCAGGATATCCAGTGCGCGATCCATACGGCCGCGGAAGTCAGGCACCAGAATTTCGATACGGGTTTCGGGATTGTGTTCGCGAATGGCCTGTATGCAGCTGACAAAATGCGCGGCGCCGCCATCACGCAGGTCATCGCGATCCACCGAAGTCACCACCACGTAGCGCAAAGCCATGGCATGGATGGTTTCGGCAAGATGCCGTGGTTCATCGGGGTCAAGCGGATCGGGGCGGCCATGCGAGACATCGCAGAACGGACAACGCCGCGTGCAGATATCACCCATAATCATGAAGGTCGCCGTACCCTGCGTAAAACACTCCCCGAGGTTCGGGCAGGAAGCTTCTTCGCAGACGGTAAACAGGCGCTGTTCACGCAAAACGTTTTTCAGCCGCTGCACTTCCGGGCCGGCCGGTGACTTTGCGCGGATCCAGGCCGGCTTGCGCATCGGGCGTTCCGTCACTTCGACCTTGATCGGGATGCGCGCCGTCTTGGCTTCACCACGCTGACGTTTGGACTGTTGTTCTGACATAACCCTACTCATCACCTGTTCATGGTTTTTGCCGCGCGACAGCATCGAGTCGCGCCAGCAAACCGGGCAGCCAGTCCCGCGCTACCGATTCAACGTCGCCCGAAATACCAAGGTCGCTTAATTGCGTCACTTGCATCCCGGCATAACCGCAGGGGTTGATACGTGAAAACGGCTCCAGGTCCATATCCACGTTAAAACTCAGCCCGTGGTAACTGCAGCCACGCCTGACGCGCAGCCCCAGTGCAGCAATCTTGGCGCCATCGACATACACACCCGGCGCATCACGGCGGGCGCGCGCACCAATCCCCTGCATCTGCAACCAATCAATCACCGACTGTTCCAGCAAGTCCACCAGACCACGGATACCCAGCTTGTTCGCACGCAGGTCCAGCAACAGGTAAGCCACCAGTTGCCCGGGGCCATGGTAGGTCACCTGCCCGCCACGGTCGACCGATACCACCGGGATGTCGCCGGGGTCCAGCAGGTGCTCCGGCTTGCCATTCATACCCAGCGTAAACACCGGCCGGTGTTCCATGCACCAGATGGCGTCATCCGCAGGCCCCTGGCGATCGGCCGTATACGCCTGCATTTGACGCCACACCGGCTGGTAATCACATAAGCCAAGCCGCCTGACCGCCACCCTGCCCTCTGCCGGCGCCTGGCCTTCAACCGACGGTGTTGCAGAGGCTGGCGTCATCCCTGTCTGCCCTAGAGCACCATGAGCATGTCTTCGCATGCGCTAAGCTCACAGTAGATGGCATCCAGTTGTGCCTTGCTGGTTGCGTGGATCACAAAGGTTGCGGACAGATAGTTACCCTTGCCGCTGGCAACAGTACGCATGTCTTCATCCCTGAAGTCAGCGGCATGGCGGCGCACGATCTCCAGTGCCCGGGCCTCGAAACCCGAATTCACCTTACCCATCGCCTTGATGGGAAAGTTGCAGGGGAATTCCAGCAGTGTCTGTTTCTGTTCCATGCGCACATAATAGGGCATGCACCGACAATTTACCCCGTTGAGTATTCAGGAAATAGCGCAATACCGTGAAAAATGCCTGTCAGGCGGAGCGTTGCGGAAACAGCTCCCGTATGCGGCGCTGCAAGGCTGGCACCAGCTCGGACTCAAACCAGGGATTGCGCCGCAACCACAGCTGGTTACGGGGTGACGGGTGCGGCGTCGGCAGGACAGCCGGCAAAAACTCGCGCCAGCGGCGTACCGTAGCGGTCACACTCCTGCCGGTATCCGGCAGGTGATACTGCTGTGCATAACGGCCAATCACCAGAGTCAATTCAATATCCGGCAAACAGTCCAGTAAACGTTCCCGCCACAATGCAGCACATTCCGGCCGGGGCGGCAGATCGCCCGATTTGCCACGCCCCGGATAACAGAATCCCATGGGAATAATGGCGACATGGCGTTGATCATAGAAAAACTCGCGATCCACCCCCAGCCAGCGACGTAAACGCTCACCACTGGGATCATTCCAGGGTATACCGGTTTCATGGACACGGGTTCCGGGTGCCTGCCCGACGATCAACAGACGCGCTGACGTGCAGGCGCACAATACCGGTCGGGGTTCAAAGGGCAGCTCACTTTCACACGCACGACAGGCGCGCACTTCGGCCAACAACGTATCGAGCCGGTGCTGACGTGCAGCACGGCTCTCAGGCGCTTTCCCCATGTTCGTCACTATTCCCGTCCAGTTGTTTACAAAAAGGCTCCAGCCAGGCTAACGCATCCGCCTCATTGGTAAACACCTGTGTCGGGTAGGGAGGTTTGTTGAATCGCATGAAAATATCTGCCAGCGCGCGGGTAAAAAATGACCTGACAATAATCGCCATGGCGCTGACAACTTCTACCGATTCCTGGCTTGAGGCAAATTGCTGAGCCTCGTGCTCGGCGGCGGCAACCGATTCGGCATAGACCAGCAGGGGACGGCATACTTCGCTGATTTCGTGGTGTTGTCGATTCAGTTCACGAATATCATCCAGCGTAAAATGGTAATCCTGCGGAAACCTGATCCGCATAATTCCATCGTCACCCAGCCAGATATGCGGCATTGTCAGGACACCAGTTCATTGAGATTGAAGATTGGCAGTAGTATAGCCAGTACGATAACCAGCACAACACCGCCCATGAGCAGGATCAGCACGGGTTCAAACAAACCCATCACCGCCGAAATCAGGGTTTCAATTTCACGTTCCTGATTAATCGCAGCGCGCTCGAGCATTTCCTCCAGTCTGCCACTGGATTCACCACTGGCAATAAGATGCACCGTCATGGGCGGAAAGTAGCCGCTGCTATCCAACGCCGCAGAAATGCTCGCGCCTTCACTCACCTTGCGCGTCGCATCCTCGACCGCTTCTCGCATGGGCAGGTTGGACAAAACCTCGGCCGCAATACGTAAACCATCCAGCACGGGTACGCCACTGGCTGTCACGATACTGAAAGTGCGCGCAAAACGCCCGGCGTTGACGCCACGCTCCAGCCGCCCGATCAGGGGCAGGCGGAGTAACAATTCGTGGAAGCGTCGCTTCGGCCCTTCCTGGCGCAGCAACCATGAAAGTGCGCTAACACCTGCCGCGATCAACAACAGCAAAACAATACCGTAACTGCGCATAAAGTCGCTGACAGCAATCAGGCCACGGGTCAGTGCGGGCAACTCCTGGCCGATGTTTTCGAACACATGTACCACCTGCGGTACAACGTAGGTCATCAGACCGACGACGACAAGCACTGCAACCAGCGTCAGCATGGCCGGATAAAACAGCGCCAGCTGGATTTTTTGCTGCATCTGCTGACGGTTTTCCGTGTAGTCGGCGAGTCGTTCCAGTACCACATCAAGGTGACCGGACTGCTCACCGGCAGACACCGTGGTACGGTACAGTTCAGGGAAAACGTGTGGAAAGTCACCCAGGCCGGTTGCCAGCGTGTGGCCTTCCATCACGCGCGCGCGCACAGCCAGCAACATGCTCTTCAGGCGCGCCTTCTCGTTCTGCTGGGCAGCCGCCTGCAAGGCTTCTTCCAGCGGCATACCGGATTTCACCAACGTGGCCATCTGGCGGGTAATCAATGACAGGTCAGTCGCACTGACACCGCGACGCAGGCCGCCGCCCGGGCGGCGAGCGGCTGATTTACTCTCACGCTGACTGGCTTCCTGCACATCCAGCGGTGTCAGGCCCTGATCGCGCAGTTGCTGGCGAATCTGGCGCGGGGTATCACCTTCCAGTACGCCTTTCTTTTCCTTGCCAGCGCTATCCAGTGCGACGTATTCGAATGCCCCCATCGTATCGCCGCCCGGCTAGCTTTCCCGGCTCACACGCAGGACTTCCTCGACCGAGGTAGTGCCAGCCAGCGCGCGCCGCCAGCCATCCTGGCGGATACCGCTGGAATGACGTCTCGCCAGTGTTTCCAGTTCGTGTTCCGCAACCCCGTCGTGTATCGCCGCACGGATATCATCGTCGATTTCAATGAGTTCGTAGATACCGGTTCGGCCCCGGTAGCCCAGGTTATTGCACTCTGAACACCCCTTGGGGTGGTAGAGTGTCGGTGGATTGTCCACCTGCACCCCAAGCAACTCACAATCGGTCGGCGAGGCGGCATAGGGTTCCTTGCAATTGTCACACAACACGCGCACCAGACGCTGGGCCAGCACACCGATCAGGCTGGACGACAGCAGGAAGGGTTCAACCCCCATATCGCGCAACCGCGTCACCGCACCGGCCGCGCTGTTGGTATGCAGGGTGGAGAACACCAGGTGACCGGTAAGGCTGGCCTGAACGGCGATCTCCGCCGTTTCCAGATCACGGATCTCACCCACCATGACGACATCAGGATCCTGGCGCAGAATGGCGCGCAGACCGCGCGCAAAACTCATTTCCACCTTGGTGTTGACCTGGGTCTGGCCAATACCATCAAGATAGTATTCAATCGGATCCTCAACCGTCATGATGTTACGACGGTTATCATTCAGGCGTTCCAGGGCGGCATATAGCGTGGTGGTCTTGCCGGAACCGGTCGGACCGGTGACCAGTACAATGCCATGAGGACGGCGGATCAGGTTATCCATCCGTTCCCGCGCCTCCTCGGCCATGCCCAGATGGGTCAGGTTCAGACGGCCGGCCTGTTTGTCGAGCAAGCGTAATACCACGCGCTCGCCGTGGCCGGATGGCAGGGTGGAAACGCGCACATCGACAGCGCGGCCCGCCACGCGCAGGGAGATACGACCGTCCTGGGGCAGGCGTTTTTCGGCGATATCGAGCTTCGCCATGACCTTGATGCGCGATACCAGTAGCGGCGCCAGCACACGCTGTGGCTGTAACACTTCGCGCATTACGCCATCCACGCGAAAACGAACCACCAGGCGGTTTTCAAAGGGTTCGATATGGATATCCGAGGCATTTTCCTTGACCGCCTCGGTCAACAGCGCGTTGATCAAACGGATGATCGGCGCATCATCCTCGCTTTCCAGCAGGTCTTCGGTTTCCGGCAACGCCTGCGCCACCGTGAACAGGTCCAGGTCATCGCCCAGATCCTCCATCATCTGCATCGCTTCGTTGGAACCCTGCTCATAGGATGACGCCAGCAAGGCGTCGAACTGTTCAACGCTGATCTCCTGCAGACGTAACGGGCAACCCACCAACCGCCGCACTTCAATCAGTACCTGCGGATCGACGCCAGGACGCAACATGACATTGGCGTGACCTTCCGTCATCTCCGATACCAGCACGCCGTGGCGTTTGGAGAAACTGAAACCCGGTCGCCGACTGCCAGCCGGCCCGGCTGGCTCCGGCGCTTCAACAGCCGGGCTGTCGAGTTCTGTCTCAGCCATGCTGGTCAGCGTCATTGGCATTACCGGCTGGGGGTTTTTCGTCCGAATCGTCAAACGGCGGAGGCAATTCCAATAACTCCTTAAACTTCGGCAGCCTGGGCATGCGCGCACCGGGAATCAGCTTCACCTTGTCATCATGCATTTCAAACTGTTTGGCCCGCAGCAGATTGTACTTGCCGGCTGAGTAGCGGCTCGTCGCCTCTCCATCGCGGAGAATCGTTGGACGAATAAACACCATCAGGTTGGATTTATCGTGGCTGGTTTTGGTCGAGCGGAACAGCGCGCCAATGATCGGCAAATCACCGAGCAACGGAACTTTCTGCTCACTTTCGTTCACCTTGTCCTCGATCAGCCCGCCGAGCACGATAACCTGACGGTCTTCAATCAGCACTTTGGTCTTTATAGAACGTTTATCCGTAACAATATCACTGGCTGCCGATGCGCTTTGGGAAATAGAGGAAATCTCCTGCTCTATATCCATCATGATGGCGTCACCCTCGTTGATCTGGGGCGTGACCTTGAGCGTAAGGCCCACGTCCTGACGCTGTATGGTCTGGAAAGGGTTCACCGTATTGCCGGCGCCTGCACCCGCGGTATTTGAGAATGAACCTGTCACGAAGGGCACGTTCTGACCGACAACAATCTCCGCCTCCTCGTTATCCAGCGTGGTGATTGAAGGCGTCGACAGGATGTTCGCGTCGGTATCCCCCGCCAGCGCCTGCAGCACACCACCCCACTTGACCTTTCCGCCATCGGTGACATTCCCGCCAGCGAGGGTCAATCCCGCAGAAAGGCCCGGCACCGTCTTGGTCACAATGCCGCCGATAATATCCGCGGTCGATACGCCCCCGGTATTATTAAAGTTGCTCCCGCCGATCGGCGCGCCATTGCTCCCGGTGCCGTTATACGCCCACTGTATGCCGAGTTCGCGTGCCTTCTTCTCGCTCACTTCCGCAATAATGGCATCCACCAGCACCTGCGAACGACGGATATCCAGCTGACGGATCACCGCTTCCAGTGAGCGCATCAGCGCTGGCGGCGCCGTGATCACCAACGCATTGGTGGATTCATCCGCCTGGATATCCAGCTGCTTGTCAATATTTACCGCGCTCGCTGTCTTGCCCTTCGCTTTCACGCCCTGAATCTTGCCCACACCACGCAGGGTGTCGACAAGGTCAGCCGCCTTGGCGTATTTCAGGTAAATCACCTTGGTATTGCCACCACGCTCCAGCGGCGTATCGAGATGGGAGATAATGGCGCGCAAACGCAGGCGGCTGGAGCGGTCTCCGCCCAGTAACACGCTGTTGGTGCGTTCATCCGCCACCAGGGTCTGCGCGGCGCCCGGGCCACCCTTGACCTGTCCCGGTCGACTGCGACTCAGGGCATTGAGTACCCGCACCACCTCGGTGGCCGAAGCATGTTCCAGCCGAATCACTTCAATGGCGCTGTCACTGACCTTGTCGATACGACGAATGATGCTGACCAGGCGCGAGACATTTTCAGCGCGATCGGAAATGATCAGCACATTGGTCGTGGGGTAGGCAGCCAGGTGTCCTTGCTGTGGCACCAGCGGACGCAGAATCGGCACCAGCTGCGCGGCCGCCACATTATCGACCTGTATCACCCGTGTCACCATTTCATCGCCCTCACCCGGTGAGGCATCCGTGGCATTGGGAATACTGTCCTGTTTGGCGCTGACGTCCGGCACAATTTTGATCACCGGCCCACTCTGCACGGCTGCAAATCCGTGCACTTTCAGTATCGACAGGAAGACCTGGTAAACCTCTCCGCTGTCCATGGCGCGCGAAGAAATCACTGTGACCTTGCCCTTGACCCGGGGATCAACAATGAAGTTCTTGCCGGTCACTTCCGCCACGGTACCGATCAGCGCATTGATATCGGCGTCCTTGAGATTCAGGGTGATCGTCTGCGCGATTACCGGCGCTATCCATAGCAAGCACAACGCCAGCAACACATTGCGCCACCTGTTTTGTCTGTTTATCCGCCGATCCACTGCTATTCTGCTCCCGCTTACCGAAGGGTTTCCGGCAAGGCTAGATTAAGTGATACTTCCTGTCCGCCCCGCAGCAGGGTGACACTGACCGAAGCACCCTTGCCAAGCGCCTGCATGGCCTTCATACCTTTTGCCGGCGCATCGATCTTCACGCCATTGATCGATGTCACGATATCGCCTGGCTTCAAGCCCAGATCCCTGAGCGCACCGCGCTGCCTCCCCGCCTGCAGACGAAAGCCGATAAATTTGCCATTTTGCCTGGCCGGCGTAGCGCGCACATAATTCAGAAACGATGACGGATTCTGCTTGATCGCCTTGCGATAGCGGTTAAACGCCGCCGCTCGTCCACGCTCATTACTCCCCCCCACCCGGCTTGAAGCGCGGTAGCCACCCGAGCGCGATGCCGGCGCATTACGCTTTTTCGGCAACTTGAGTGTTTCAAACCTGCCGCTGCGCTCGAGAATAATCCGGTCCGGGTAAATCGCCGATACGCGCGCGCCGCCAGGCAACGGGTCACCCACTGCGTAATTATCCTCCTTGCCTTTCGGATCAGCGACAATCGCCCGACCCAGGCCTTTCTCATCACTTGCAAACACGCCTTTCAGGGTCAGCCTGAGCCGTGTTTCCGGCGCACTGAGCGGTGTCGCTTTTTTCACGGCCGTCTGTTTTCCAGCTTCGCCGAACACATGCCAGTTTGCCAGCTGCTGCGCATTGAACGTGTTCTGCCGGCGCTGAACCGGTTGTGGTAGTACCGGTTCCATCGCATCGTTCTGCTCGTGTGATGACGGGGACAGAACCAGCCAACTCAGCCCGGCCAGTTGCCAGGCCAGCCAGATAACAAGTAACACATTGATAATATTTATAAAAACAGACGCACGCCCCACACGGAACATGTGCCGAAATGCATTCTGTGGAAGCGCGAGACTTACCATGGATGTATAGCTTCCCAATATCCCTGAACAATTAACCACGGCCGGTTGGCAAAGAACTTAAACGATAGCAGCTAATGTACTAATTTTAACAGAAAAGACCCCAACCCGTTCCGCGCTGTAAACGCATGTACAGTATTCAGGACGCCGAACGACGCCGATGGCCGCCTTTTCCCGGCGCCCCCCGCCCGTTACGGCTGCCGCGCTGACCGCCACGTCCGGGCGGTGCTTTATGTTGCGGTCGCTTCACCGGCGGACGGGGCGTGACCAGCATCTCATCCGTAACGCGTTCCACCGGGATACTGTGCCCGATGTAAGCCTCAATCTCGGGGAGCGAGTACACAAACCGCTCACAGGCAAAACTGATTGCATCGCCATCCGCCCCCAGCCGCGCCGTGCGTCCAATACGGTGCACATAGTCTTCCGCTTCCTGCGGCAGGTCATAATTAAACACGTGGGTCACATCGGGAATATGCAAGCCACGCGCCGCCACATCGGTAGCGACCAGCACAGCCAGCTCGCCATCCTGGAATTTTTTCAGCAGGGTCTGGCGTTTCTTCTGGGGAACATCACCGGAAAGTATGGCGGCTTTGTGGCCGTTCCCTTCGAGGTAACTCCATACCTTCTCGGCAGCACGCTTGGTATTCACGAAAACAATAGAGCGGGTAGCATCAATCTGGTTCATCAATCCCAGCAGCAGCGGGATCTTCTCATCATTGGCTGTGTGATACAGCACCTGCCTGACCCGTTCTGCCGTCACCTGCTCCGTCTCAATCTTGACCAGCTGCGGACCGTTCATGTGCTCGTAAGCCAGTTCATTGACACGGTGCGACAGAGTGGCAGAGAACAGCAGACCCAGCCGTTCTGAAGGCGGGGGACAGCGACGCAACAGATAACGCACATCCTTGATAAAACCCAGGTCAAACATACGATCCGCCTCATCCAGCACGACGACCTGCGCCTTGCTGAGATCGAACACATGCTGTTTGAAGTAGTCAATGATGCGTCCCGGCGTACCGATCAATACATCGACACCCTCGGAAAGGTATTTGCGCTGGATATCGTAATCCGTTCCGCCATAGGCAATGCCGAGTCGCAAACCGATATGTTGCCCGAGAATCATTGCGTCACGATGAATCTGTATCGCCAGTTCGCGGGTCGGCGCCAGAATGAGTGCGCGCGCCTGTGTCGGTTTACGCCCTTCCGGGGCCGGGTGCACCAACAGGTGGCTGAAGGTCGCAACCAGGAATGCCGCCGTCTTGCCGGTTCCGGTTTGCGCCTGACCGGCAACGTCCTGACCTGCCAGTGTCAGCGGCAAGGTCTTTTCCTGTATCGGGGTACAGGCTAAAAAGCCCGCGTCCTCAATACCTTGGGCCAGTTTTTCGGGCAGATCAAAGCTGCTGAACTCAATTTTGCTTAAGTGATTTTGTGTCATGGTTGTGCAGCATAACGAATTTATTCGCCTTTATCCCGGATTTGGACTTGCAATCCGGTCGTTTTTGGGCTGAAATTGCTTCCGCTGCATAGCGGATACCTTCCCGCACGGCAGCAACGTCGTCTAAAACAGACCCACTCAAATTTAACACTTCCGTTTTATTTTCAGTATATTCTTAAATATATTGTGGTCAGGAGGCCCAAAGCGTGAGCGATAATATCGTTTATTTAACCGACGAATCCTTTCAAAACGAAGTCCTTGATTCATCCCGGCCCGTGCTGGTGGATTACTGGGCCGAATGGTGCGGCCCCTGCAAGATGATCGCACCCATCCTGACCGAAATTGCCGAAGAATACGAAGGCAAAATCAAGATTGCCAAATTGAACATTGATGACAATCCGCAGACACCGCCCAAGTATGGCATCCGTGGCATACCGACCCTGATGCTGTTCAAGGACGGCAACGTCGAGGCAACGAAAGTCGGCGCACTGTCAAAATCGCAACTGACCGCCTTCATCGACACGAACCTGTAAACGGCTGCGGAAGAGCAGCCTGATCCTATAGTACCCGGAGAACGTTATCTCGACGTAAAGCCTGAATGACCCCGACAACATTGCTGCAACAGCAATGTGCCGTTAACCGCCACTGCCTTTCTTTCAGCGGCGCCTTTCCAGCAACCTCAAACGACTTATAAAATGCTTATGAATCTTACCGAACTCAAACAGAAACCGGCTTCCGAACTCATCAAGATTGCCCAGGGTATGGGCATCGAGGGCACGCGTTCCCGCAAGCAGGACGTCATCTTCTCGATACTCAAATCGCACGCCAAAAGCGGTGAAGACATCTTCGGCGACGGCGTACTGGAAATCCTCCAGGATGGCTTCGGCTTCCTGCGCTCGGCGGACAGCTCCTACCTGGCCGGCCCGGACGATATTTATGTTTCACCCAGCCAGATACGCCGCTTCGGCCTGCGCACCGGCGACACGGTATCCGGCAAGATCCGTCCGCCGAAGGAAGGCGAACGTTACTTTGCGCTGCTGAAAGTCAACGAGATCAATTACGAGAAGCCCGAGAACGCCAAGAGCAAGGTGCTGTTTGAGAACCTCACGCCGCTGCACCCGAACGAACGCCTTAAACTGGAACTCGGCAACGGCAGCACGGAAGATATTACCGCGCGCGTCATTGATCTTGCCTCACCGATCGGCAAGGGACAGCGCGGTCTCATCGTCTCCCCGCCGAAAGCGGGCAAGACCATGTTGTTGCAGAACATCGCGCAGTCCATTACCTCCAACCACCCCGAGTGTTACATGATCGTGCTGCTGATCGATGAGCGCCCGGAGGAAGTCACCGAAATGGCGCGCTCGGTGCGCGGCGAAGTCGTGTCATCCACGTTTGACGAGCCGGCCAGCCGCCACGTTCAAGTGGCTGAAATGGTCATTGAAAAAGCCAAACGACTGGTTGAACACAAGCGCGACGTGGTTATTCTGCTGGATTCCATTACCCGCCTGGGTCGCGCCTACAATACCGTGGTGCCGTCCTCCGGCAAGGTGCTGACCGGTGGCGTCGATGCCAACGCCCTGCATCGGCCAAAACGCTTCTTCGGCGCTGCACGCAACATCGAGGAAGGCGGCTCACTGACGATTATTGCCACTGCACTGGTGGAAACCGGCTCGCGGATGGACGACGTGATCTACGAGGAGTTCAAGGGCACCGGTAACATGGAAATCCATCTCGACCGCAAGATTGCCGAGAAACGCGTCTACCCGGCCATTAATATCAATCGTTCCGGCACCCGTCGAGAAGAATTACTGACCAAACCGGACGAGCTACAGAAAATCTGGATCCTGCGCAAACTGTTGCACCCGATGGATGAGCTGGCCGCCATGGAATTTCTGCTTGACCGGCTGAAGGGTGTGAAAACGAATGATGAATTCTTTGATTCGATGAAACGCTAGGCTGTCTCTGACTGTTCTGTCATTGCGAACCCGTAGGTTGGCGCTGAGCGCAGCGAAGCCCAACGTTGATATGGAACTGTTGGGCTTCCTTCGTCAGCCCAACCTACTGGCTATCTCCTGGGGTGCAATGACGATGCTTCGTAATGATGGATCAGATCATCCAGCGATCTTTCAGGCGCACATAGTGCTCTGCTGAATATTCCAGAAAGGCTTTTTCCTTTTCTGTCAGCTCGCGCAGCCGCCTGGCCGGTGAACCCACATACAGATAGCCCCCGTCAAGCTCCTTGCCCGGCGTTACCAGCGCACCCGCACCCACCATCGCCCCGGCGCGAATGATTGCGCCATCCAGCACCACCGCACCCATGCCGATCAGGCAACGGTCTTCCACAGTACAAGCATGCAACACAACCTTATGCCCGACCGTAACCTCGTCGCCGACAATCAACGGCTGCCCACCCGGGGCATAATCACTGTCGTGGGTTACGTGCAACACGGAACCATCCTGGATATTGGTGCGCGCACCGATACGGATAAAGTTGACATCGCCACGCACCACACTCATCGGCCAGACGGAGCTGTCGGCACCGATCTCAACGCGACCGCCCACCATGGCCTGCTCATCGACATAGACACCGGACGCCAGTGTCGGGGAATGACAATCGAATGACCGAATCGACATGGGCGTGTCCGTCAGAGCCAGTACGCCGTACCGGTCATGACGCGGGACGTCAGCTGCATGAGCGTTTTGACCGGGCCGGGCAACTCGGCTCCACCGGCACGCTTTGCCAGTTCACCGTGGCGCGTTTCATCGATCTTCATCTGCTCCAGCACCGCACGACTCTTGCTGTCATCGGGTGAGATATTTTTCAGATGGTCATCCAGGTGCCGGACAACCTGGC
>CAYYAP010000003.1:0-2977 GCA_964469575.1 uncultured Thiohalobacter sp. | reverse complement strand
CTGTCATCGGGTGAGATATTTTTCAGATGGTCATCCAGGTGCCGGACAACCTGGCGCTCGGTTTCCGCCACAAAGCCCAGACTCCATTTGTCACCGGCCAGACCCGCCGCCGCACCGATGGCAAAGGACCCGGCATACCAGAGTGGATTGAGATAACTCAGGTGACCATCAAATGCCTGAACGCGTTTCTCGCACCAGTCCAGGTGATCGTTTTCCTCGGCGGCGGCACGCTCCATGCGTTCGCGCACCTCGGGGAGTTTGGCGGTCAGCGCCTGCCCCTGGTAAAGCGCCTGGGCGGCAACCTCGCCGGAATGGTTCACCCGCATGAGCCGCATCGATTGCGTTTTTTCCGCCTCACCCAGCTCGCCTTCCTCGACGCCCTCGGCCGGATCGGGCCGCTCAGTGACCAGCGGGCGCCCCGCCAGCGTGCGCAGCGCCTGGTCAAAATTCATCAGCAGATGATCGAAGGGTGTGTAATGTCGCGTTGTCATGACAACAGTGTCGATGATTTAGCGGGGACTTTCAACAGACTGTCAACGGCGCGGCAGATTGCGTCCATAGAAAATTTCCATAATTTCATGCTCGACCTGGCGACTGACACGACGCCGCTCCACGGCGCTCATGGCTTCCACGCCCATACCAAACAGGTAATCATTCAGCGTCAGATCCTTGAGACGCATCTTGGTGTGAAAGCTGTTTTCCTGGTACACATTCACATCCACCATCTGGTATCGCTCGCGCGTATCGCGCGACAGGAAGTTCTGTATGGAGTTCATCTTGTGGTCGATAAAGTGCTTGCGCCCGCGCACATCGCGGGTGAACCCGCGCACGCGGTAATCCATGATGACGATATCCGACTCGAAACTGTGGATCAGGTAGTTCAACGCCTTCAGCGGTGAAATCTGCCCACAGGTCGATACATCGATGTCCGCGCGGAAGGTGCTGATACCATTTTCCGGGTGACTTTCCGGATAGGTATGCACGGTAACGTGACTCTTGTCCAGGTGCGCAACTACGGCTTCCGGCAACGGCCCCGGCGACTCGTTATTGGAGACATCCGGCTCTCTGAGCATATCCTCGGCAATCAGCATGGTGACGCTGGCACCCTGTGGATCATAGTCCTGGTGGGCGATATTAAGGATATTCGCGTCAATGATATTGCACACATCCGTCAGGATGTGTGTCAGCCGCTCGGCATTGTAGGCCTCATCGATATACTCGATATATTCACGCCGATCGGCGGATGAGCGTGTGTAGCAGATATCGTAGATATTGAAACTGAGGGTCTTGGTCAGGTTATTAAAACCCTGCAGCTTGAGCTTCTTCATGGCGCGGCCCGGCATCACTTCGTGCTAGCGATCCGCAATCGGCGGATGATAGATCATCTGTACAATAACCTGTTCCGGCGCCACACAGTAGAAGCTGCGCGCACCATCGCGATGGGTACGCGGCTCCGACTTCATCTCGATATGGTTTGCGACCAGGAAAGCGTACCAGTCATCGACATCCTCCGGCGCGGCAAGAATGAAGCCGATGTGATCCAGTAGCTGACCCTGCTCCGCCGGTGCCATATCACCACGATGCAAGGCCAGATTATCGTTACCGGACGTCAGGTACACATTGTCAGTATCCGGACGCCACTCCACTTCCATCCCCAGCAGTCCCACATAGAATTGCTCGGCCGCTTCGAGATCACGCACCGTCAGTGCAATATGCCGCATACCTGTCGTTGGATTGGGCCGATCCATTCAGGCCTCCCGGATTTCATAGTCGTGGGTAATGGTCGCGGTCTTGCCGAGCATGATCGATGCCGAGCAATATTTCTCCGCCGACAGTGAAACCGCGCGCGCCACGCGCTTGTCATCCAGCCCCTTGCCGGTGACGATAAAATGCACATGAATGGTTTTGAACACCTTGGGATCTTCGTCGGTACGCCCGGCTTCCAGCTCCGCCACACAATCCGTCACAGGCTGGCGCGATTTCTTCAAAATATGCACCACATCGAAAGCCGTACAGCCGCCCATACCGAGCAATAACATCTCCATCGGACGGACGCCCAGGTTACGCCCGCCGTGATCCGGCGGGCCGTCCATCACCACGGCGTGGCCACTGCCGGACTCACCGATAAAGGTGGCATCCTGGACCCATTTAATGCGTGCATGCATGTGCCAAAACCTCTTAAAACGCTCAAAATGTGAAGGTTATCACAGTTCAACCGCCGGACTGCCCGACACAGGCGCATCCCGTTCAAGACTCACAGCCACCCTGCCGAAACAGAGGGTATTCGACCCACTCCCGAACAGGACGGCGGGAACATTCCGCCAATGAAAGGTAATCACATGGTCCAGACACTGCTGAAACCCGCCGAAACCTCCACCGTTGACCGGTTTCTGGAAAACTGCCATCGCCGCCGCTACCCGGCGAAGAGCGTTATCATCTACGCGGGCGACCAGCCGGACGTGCTCTACTATATCGTCGAAGGCTCGGTCAGCGTGCTGATCGAGGACGAGGACGGTCACGAAATCGTGCTGGCCTACCTGAATCCCGGTGACTTTTTCGGGGAAATGGGCCTGTTCGGCGAAGACAGCGACCGCAGCGCCTGGGTGCGCACCAAAACCCAGTGCGAACTGGCCGAGATCAGTTACGGCCGCTACCGCCAGCTGGCCGAGAACGACCCGGGCATCCTGTTCATGCTGGCCGGCCAGATGGCCAGCCGCCTGCGCCACACCAGCCGCAAGGTCAGTGACCTGGCCTTCCTGGACGTCACCGGCCGCGTGGCGCGCACCCTGCTGGATCTGTGCAAACAACCGGACGCCATGACCCACCCGGACGGGATGCAGATCAAGATCACCCGCCAGGAAATCGGCCGTATCGTCGGTTGTTCACGCGAGATGGTCGGACGGGTGCTGAAGTCGCTCGAAGAACAGGGACTGATTACCGCCAAGGGCAAGACGATGGTGGTGTTTGGGGCGCGTTA
>CAYYAP010000002.1:38279-54042 GCA_964469575.1 uncultured Thiohalobacter sp. | reverse complement strand
CATTCGCCAGTTGGAGAAGAATGCGCTTGGCAAGCTTAAAACCTTGATGGCGTAAACGCTGTACCCGGAAAAACAAAAACGGCCCTTTCGGGCCGTTTTTTTATGCTATCAGACCGGGTGTCAGGCGAAAAACACCACCGACAGAAAGCTCAACCAGGCGATCGTCACCAGTGTAATCACGATGAACATCGGGAAGCCCTGAAATGTAAACATATCTCGATCCTCTGCTGCGGCGCACTGGCGGCCCGCCAAATATAAGCAATATCTTATCTTATTCGTCGTCGTCCTTCAATTGCGGTTTACGCGGGATGCGCGGGTCGTCATCGTCCATGAGGATCCGGTGCGCCGGCCCCTCCAGGTCTTCGAACTGGCCGGAGCGGATCGCCCACAGGAATACCCAGATGGCGATGCCCATGAGCACCAGGCTGATGGGAATCAACAAAAACAGAACATTCACGTTACACGCCTCATCCTTGCCGCAACCGCAGCGCATTGAGTACAACCACCAGCGAACTCATCGACATACCGATGGCCGCCATCCACGGGGCGATCTGACCTGCTGCCGCCAGCGGCACCGCTACCATATTATAAACCAGCGCCCAGCCGAGGTTCTGACGAATGACCGCCAGGGTCCGCCGGCTGGTACGGACCGCGTCCGCCAGGTGCGGTAATTGTTCGGACAGTAACACCATATCGGCACTGGCGTGCGCCAGCTGGGTGCCACCGCCCATGGCAATAGATACCTGCGCCGCCGCCAGCACCGGCGCGTCGTTGACGCCATCACCCACCATGGCGACGATGGCGCCCTGCTCCTGCAGGCTGCGAATGCGCGCCAGCTTGTCCTCCGGCCGACAACGCGACTGCGCCGGAGCGATATGCAGCTGCCCGGCCACACGCTCGACAGCGTGACGTTCATCCCCGCTCAATAACTCGATCCTGAGTCCCAGCTTGCGCAGTTTGTCCAGGGCTTCCTGCGCCTGATCACGCAACGGATCGGTGAACAGGAAGTGCGCCAGCAGGCCGTTTTCATCGCCCAGCACGACCCCGCCGGGCAAATCCGCAGGCGGCGTATCGGATTGCAATCCGGCCACAAATGCCGCCGTGCCGATACGGTAGCGACGGCCCTCAATCCAGCCCTCGATGCCATCGCCCGGACTGGCGACCAGTGCTTTGGCCTCACTGACAGGTCCGGCTTCCCGGCGCAAGGCGCTGGCAATCGGGTGCTCGGATGCCTGCTCCAGCGTAGCGGCCAGCCCCAGGCACTGCGCCCGATCCAGCGTGGACAACAGCTCAACCTGTTCCAGGGTGAGCACCCCCCGGGTCAGCGTGCCGGTCTTGTCAAAAATCATGTGGGTCGCATGCGCCAGCGTCTCCAGCGCATGGCCACGGGTGGTGAGTATGCCAAGCCGAGTCAATGCGCCCGTGGCCGCCGTTACTGCGGCAGGTGTTGCCAGCGACAGTGCGCAGGGGCAGGTCACCACCAGCACGGAAAGCGTGATAGCAAAAGCATGCATCGGATCGTGTTGCCACCACCAGAGCGCCACCCCGGCAGCCAGCAGCAGCAGGGCGCCGACAAACCAGCCGGCAACCCGGTCGGCCAGCCGCGCCACCGAAGGTTTTTCCGTCTGTGCGCGGTCGAGCAGGCGCACGATGGCGGACAACACGGTTTCTTCGCCGACCTGTTCGATTTCCATCACCAGCGGGCTTTCCTTGTTCACGGTACCGCCCACCAGCAGGTCACCCGGCTGACGCCGACACGGTCGGCTCTCGCCGGTCAGCAGGGATTCATCCACTGAACTCTGACCCTCAAGTACACGACCGTCAGCGGGCACGCTCTCACCGGGGCGTACCAGCACCCGGTCGCCGATCGCGAGGTCGGCCACCGGCACGCGCTGTTCACCGTCCTCGCCCAGCCGCGCCGCTGTCGCAGGTAGCAGTTTCACCAGCTCCTCAGCCGCCTGTCCGGCGCGGTGTCGCGCACCCATTTCCAGAAAACGCCCCGCCAGCAAAAAGAACGTGAACATGGTGACCGAATCGAAATAGATTTCACCGTGGCCGCTGACCGTTGACCAGGCACTGGCAAGAAACGCCGCACTGATCGCCAGCGTCACCGGCACGTCCATACCCGGGCGGCGACGTTTGAAGTCACGCCAGGCGCTGCGGAAAAACGGCTGCGCCGAATACAGCACAACGGGTATCGTCAATAACAGGCTGACCCAGCGCAGGAACTGTCGAAGGCCGCTGTCCATCCCCTCACTCGCACCGGCGTACAGAGCGACCGCGAGCATCATCACTTGCATCATGCCCAGTCCCGCCACTGCCAGCCGGCGCAGTGCGCGGGTACGTTCCTGTTTGTAGAGTTGTTCCTGGCGCCCGGGGTCAAAGGGATGGGCGTGATAACCGATGGCGCTGATCGCTTCGAGAATTTCACTGAGGTGGAGACGCGTGTTGTCCCAGCTGACGCGGGCGCGGTGGGTGGAATAGTTCACCGAGAAGTCGATGACGCCGGGCAGGGATTTCACGTGCCGTTCATTCAGCCACACGCAGGCTGCGCAGACAATCCCTTCAAGAATCAGCGAGGCTTCACGGCGCTCGCCGGGCTGCTGACGCACAAAACTTTTTTGCAGATCGTCGCGATCATACAGCGCCATCTCGTCAAGCTGTTCGGGTACCAGGCCAGTGGCCTGCGGAGATTTTTCTGTGCGGTATCGGTAGAAATCTACCAGCCCGCCATCGACAATCGCGCGCGCCACGGCCTCGCAACCCCGGCAACACATGGGTTGTGCTTCACCGTCTATTTCTACTGTGTAATCCGATCCGGGCGGAACCGGAAGTCCGCAATGAAAGCATGTCAGCTTTCCGGGTTCGTCACTCAATGCGCTGGCGCTGCCGCTTTAACTGACGTATCTGCATGAATCTCATGTAGCTGTTTGCCACGCCGTATTTGCAGTATCAGCCGCCACATACCCGGCTCGGGCAATACAAGCTGTCCGCGATACAGCCCCGGCTCCACTTCCTTCAAGGTAAAGGGCTGATCACGCCGGCTGTCCGAAGGACGCTGGAAGGTTCCGCTGACGCTGGCGGATGCTACCGGAACACCGTTGCGGTCACTGACCTGTACCTGGAAGGTTTCAGGACGACCCGCGCGCGGGGCATCGTCAAGCCAGCCCTTGCTGACCTGCCAGCCGCGTGCATGCTGGCGCTTCACCTGTTCGAGGTAGGCATTGTAGAGCGCTTCTTTCTTCTGGAAGTCACGCGCCACAACACCGGGGAACACCGAGTTAACCTCTTCCTTATGATCCTGTTTCGGCAGCAGCCAGTCGGCAATGTGGCGTGGCAAGCCCTGTTTGGCAATCACCACAAACACTCCGTCCAGCGCAAACAGGGTCACAAAAAAAATCACGATAACAGCGGGACCCCAGTGGAACCAGCGCCGGCCCTGTGCGCCCTCCTGCTGGCGCTGCTCATAGGCTGAACTGATAATCCCCAGCAAATAGCCCGCCACCAGTAATACGGCCACGTACATGGACAGCACATCGGCACCGGGCCAATCGACCAGGCTGTCGAGGAACACGGCTGTTACCGCCAGCATCGCCACGACCACGGCGGTCTGTTTGCCGCTCATCGGTGTCAACCGGTAGAGCAAAAGGAACAACAGCACCTCGGCGCCGGCGCCCAGTGGCAAGGCCAGTAAGGATTCAAGCATCAGTTTTCACTACCCGGCATGTAGAAGGTCGCGGGCGCACTGATCATGCCAATCTCACGCCGCGTCTGGGGAACAAGGTTAAACTGGAAGTTGCGCGACCCCCTTTGCCGGCTTCCGCTCTTCCAACGCACGCGAGCATGTACGCGCAAACTGCGTTGTGCGCCAACCTTCACCGACGAAAGCTTGCCCACATCAAGTTCTGCACCGGCCAGGCCGCGCATCATGATCGCCAACTTCACTGGCTGATCTGTCTTGTTCTCGATATGCAACTCGTAGCTGTTCTGCACGCTGCCGTCAGACAGCCGTACAAACAACGGCTGACGTACCTGTACAACCGCCATTTCCAGCGGCGCCTGGTTGCTGACACTCCACGCCAGGGCGGCCACTGCCGCCAGCAATACCACGCCATAACCTATCGTTTTGGGTTTAAGGAGACGGCTTTCATGACCCTGCGCTTCTTTCTCGGAAGTATAGCGAATCAGTCCCCGGTCCCAACCCAGCGACCCCATAATGGTATCGCAGGCATCGATACACAAGGCGCAGCTGATGCATTGCACCTGCAAACCGTTACGGATATCGATACCGGTCGGACACACCTGCACACAGTAACCGCAGTCGATGCATTCCCCGACACCCTGCTGCTGACGCTGCTGCAGGGTTTTAAGCTCGCGAGTGACTTTGTGGCGACCGGCCTTGCCTTCACCACGCGCAACGTCATAGGCAACGATACGCGTATCCGCATCGAACATGACCGACTGGAAGCGCGAATAGGGACACATGTAGGTACACACCTGCTCACGCGCCAGTCCCGCCATGACATAGGTAGTCGCCATGATGAACAGCGTCGTGGCGTAGGCCGCAAATGGCGCCTTGCCGGTAAACCATTCAACAATCAGCTCCGGCGCATTATCCCAGTACAGGGTAAAGGTTAACCCGGTCCAGAAGGCCACCGTCAGCCACAGCACATGCGTCAGCACCTTGCGAAACACTTTACCGCCATTCCACGGCGACTTGTCGAGACGAATACGCGCAACGCGGTCACCCTGCACCAGCCGTTCAATCAGCAGGTAGAGATCAGTCCACAGGGTCTGGAAACAGAAATAACCACAGAACACACGGCCGGCAAGACCGGTCACAAAAAACAGCAGTAACGCAGCCACCAGCAGAAAACCCGTCAGCCAGAACAGGTCCTCGGCATGCATCACCAGGTCGAACAGGTAAAACTTGCGATTGGCGATATCGAATAAAACCGCCTGATCGGGGCCGGCGTTACGCGCCCAGCGCAACCAGGGCAGCAGGAAATACACACTGTAGGCCAGTGTCAGTATGCCCCATTTCAGTGTCCTGAAACGCCCCTTGACGGAACGTGGATAGATCGGGATACGCGCCTGGTACAGCACCTCATTGGCGGAATCTGTCATATCGGCAAAACGCGTATCCGGCTGTATCTGGACGTATTACTGGCCACCGCCCAACTCGTGGACATAGACGGTCAACAACTTGATCTGGGTTTTGTCCAGACGCTCTGACCAGTGCGGCATGGTGCGCTGTACGCCATGGCTCACGACAGCTTTTACGGCAGCGAGTTTCTGCTCCGGTGAATCGGCGCCTGGCACCCTGGCAATCGTCCAGATCTGGTCCGTCAGGTTAGCCGAACCCTGTGACTTCATCCCTTTGGCGTTATGGCCATGACAGTAGTAACACCCGCCCGTGCTGGTCTGGAAAATAGCCTTGCCACGCGTCACGGAGGCATCCGCCTTGTGCTGTCCGGACAGGGACAGTACATAAGCCGCTACATCATCGAGTTGCTTGTCATTGAATGTTTCACGAAACGACGGCATAAAACCATATCGACCGTTGCTGATGGTGGTCTGGATATCCTCGACCGTACCCCCCCACAACCAGTCATCGTCAGCCAGATTCGGGAACAGGCCAATCACACCGGTGCCACCGGCCCCGTGGCACGCTGCGCAGTTGTCGCCAAACAGGCCCACTGCCATGGAGCGGGTGAACGCCATCATCTCCGCATCACCCAGGATGGTTTGATAGTCCGCATGCCTGACCTTCTCCAGGTACTCATGGTTCAGCGTAGCGGCCTTACCTTCCTGCATATTTTTCAGCAGCAGGGCGCGCGTATTCCAGTGCATGGTTTTCTCAGTGCCATCACTGTCGACGAAAGTAATATTATTCATTACGCCCGTCGTGTAACCGCCACCTATTGGCCAGGCCGGGTAAAAGATCCAGTACACAATGGCAAACACCACCGTCGCATAGAAAGACCACAGCCACCAGTTCGGCAGGGGGTTGTTGAATTCCTGGATATCACCGTCCCAGGCATGACCTGTGGTTTGTACTGCAGCCTGGGCTTTCCTGGTATCACTCATCTTTATTTACCTCGCCGTTGCCGGCATGCCGATCTAAATCATCGTCCTGCAAGGGAATATACTTGTACGACTCCAGTCTCTGGCCACGTTTCTTCCCCGTGTATATGTAGACCAGAATGCCGCAAAAAACCACGAAAAACAGTAACAGCGCAACAACCTTGCTGTTCTCGAACTTCGTAAACCAGAGTATCCACTCGGGCATTGCTTACTCCCCGTCTAGCGGAACTTTGCGAAGTAGCCTTCGTTGTACTTACTGAAGTCCACCATGGTGCCAAGCACCTGGAGATAGGAAACCAGCGCATCCATTTCGGTAATGCGCGAACGCTGGCCGTCGTAATCATTGGCGAGCGCCTGGGACATCAGGTTTTCTTCGGCGCGCAAAATATCCAGCTTGTCCGCCACGGATTTTCCAAACTCCTTCACGTTGCGGTCATATTCCTCCTGGGTTTCCGAATAGGGAACACCGGTTTTCTTCAGTGCGCGCATACGTTCCTGTATATCAGAATAGTCCAGGTCATTTTTCAGCAACCAGGGATAGTTGGGCATAACCGACTGTGGCACGACGGAACGCGGATTATTCAGGTGCGCCACGTGCCATTGATTTGAATATTTTTTGCCAACGCGCGCCAGATCGGGGCCGGTACGCTTTGAACCCCACTGGAAGGGATGATCGTACTGGGATTCTGCAGCCAGCGAGTAGTGACCATAACGCAGGGCTTCATCGCGGAATGGACGAATCATCTGCGAATGGCACAGATAGCAGCCCTCGCGCTGGTAGATATCACGGCCACGCAACTCAAGCGGGGTATAGGGCCGCACACCCGCCACATCCTCGACCGTGCCGTTAATAAAAAACAACGGGACAATTTCGACCAGTCCGCCGATGCTGATCACGATCAATGTCAGGGCAATCAGCAGGCCTGCGTTGGTTTCGATACTTTCGTGCTTGATCACTTTTCTCTACTCCGGGATCAGATACGTGCCATTTTGGCCGCAAGTTTGGCTTCCAGTATGGCGGTCTCTGCACGCGCGTTGCGCAGGGTCATGAAGACGTTGTATGACATGACAATAATGCCGGACAGGAATGACAAGCCGCCCAGCGCACGGACCATATAGGGGTTATGCAGGAACGCCACCGTTTCCACGAAGGTATAGGCCAGGTTGCCGTAGTCATCGAAACTACGCAGCATCAGGCCCTGGAAGATACCGGCCACCCACATCGAGGTGATGTAGAGCACGATACCGACGCTCGCCAGCCAGAAATGCACATACACCAGGCGGGTGCTGTACAGGCGCGTGTCATACAGACGCGGCACCATATGATAGAAGGAACCGAAGGTCACCATCGATACCCAACCCAGTGTGCCTGAGTGTACATGACCGATGGTCCAGTCCGTGTAGTGAGACAGGGCATTCACACTCTTCAGCGACATCAACGGCCCCTCGAAGGTCGACATACCGTAGAACGACAGGGACGTAATCAGGAACAGCATGATCGGGTCAGTACGCAGCCGGTCCCAGGCGCCGGACAGGGTCATGATACCGTTGATCATGCCACCCCACGACGGCAACAGCAGCATGATGGAGAAGGTTGCCGCCAGTGTTGATGTCCAGTCAGGCAATGCCGTCCAGTGCAGGTGGTGGGCGCCCACCCACATGTACAGGAAGGACAAGGCCCAGAAATGGACAATAGACAGCCGGTAGGAATACACCGGGCGCCCGGCCTGCTTGGGCACGAAGTAATACATCATGCCGAGGAATGCCGCCGTCAGGAAGAAGCCCACGGCGTTATGACCGTACCACCACTGGGTCATGGCGTCCTGCACACCGGAGAACAAACTGTATGACTTCATACTGAACAGCCCGACCGGGACCGCCAGGTTATTGAAGATATGCAGGATAGCTGTTGCCAGGATAAAGGCCATAAAGAACCAGTTGGCCACATAGATGTGCGGCTGGGAGCGACGCCGCAGGGTCTGCACATAGAGCAGGAAATACGCGACCCAGGTCACCAGGATCAGCAAATCGATTGGCCACTCAAACTCGGCGTATTCACGCGACTGCGTGTAACCCATCATGTAACTGACAGCACCAAGTGCCACAGCCGCCTGCCAGCCCCAGAAGGTAAAGGATGCCAACCAGTCGCTGTAAAGCCGTGTCTGACAGGTGCGCTGTACGATGTAATAGGATGTCGCGAAAAGCGCGCTGCCGCCAAAACCAAAAATCACCAGCGTGGTATGTACCGGTCTGAGTCGGCCAAAGGTAATAGCCGGGATATCAAGGTTCAGCGCCGGCCAGGCGAGTTCCGATGCGATGTATACGCCAACACCCATGCCGAGCACACCCCACACCAATGTCATGATGGCGAACTTGCGGATGATTTCGTAGTTGTACTGCTGTGCTCTTCCCATAGCTGCCTGTGCCATGTTTTCCTGCCTCGTAAGTGCGATCTGGCCGTTGACCCGAATAGCGGGCCGCAAAATCGGCGTATTCTAATATAAGGAACTACTCCAGGTAAAGCCCCTTATAAAATAGTGGTATATGTTACGCAAGCCCTGTCAGGTTCAGCAGGTACGGGACATAGTGATCCACCAGCAAAACAGCGAACAGCACCATCAGGTAGATGATCGAATAGCCGAACATCTTCATCGCCTGCCGGCCGCTTTCATCATGCATCAATGCCCAGGCGTGATAGAGAAATCCGATACCCAGTCCCATCGCACCCACCAGGTACAGCAGGCCACTCATGTGCGTGATGTACGGCATCACGGTCACAACGACCAGTAGTATCGTATACAACAACACCTGCAGGCGGGTGAAGGGTACGCCATGCGTGACCGGCAACATGGGAATATTCACCTTGGCGTACTCGTTACGCCGATGTATGGCGAGCGCCCAGAAGTGCGGCGGGGTCCATGTGAAGATAATCAGAAACAGCAACAGGGCATGTGGATCAATGGTACCGGTAACCGCCGTCCAGCCCAGCACCGGCGGCGCCGCGCCCGCCGCGCCGCCGATGACGATATTCTGCGGCGTTGCGCGTTTCAGGTAGAGCGTGTAGATCACGGCATAACCGATCAGTGAGGCGAAGGTCAGTTCGGCCGTGAGCAGGTTGACGAACTCCACCAGGATCCACATCGCAAGCGCACCCAGCAGCAGTGCAAAAACCAGGCAGTTGCGGCTGGTCATGGCACCGCTTGCCACCGGGCGTTTACGCGTACGCGCCATCTGTGCATCTGCGTACTGATCGACAACGTGATTGATAGCCGCCGCCGATGCAGCCGCCATACCGATACCCAGCGTCCCGAAAATCAATGGCTGCCACGGCACCATACCCGGCACTGCGAGAAACATGCCGACCAGTGCGGTAAACACGATCAACGCCACAACCTTCAGCTTGCATACACCGAGATAATCCCGCCAGCGGGTGCCCAGCGAGGCCGTCATTGAATAACTCATGCCTGTTCCCAGCGCCTTGTTGGCGCACATCCACAGATTGCAAAGGACGGGTATTTTACCCTAAACCGGAGTACTTTAAGAGCTTCTCGAGGTCCTTGATCAGTCCCCGGTGCTTTCCATCCGGCTCATATTTCATCATCAGGTTACCCAGCGGGTCGACCAGGTAGACCCGGTTGGCCAACAGCGGATCCTGTTCATCCAGGGCAAAGTCCTGCAGCAGCGCTTTTGCTTCGCCTGGCGCGACCGGCACAATGACCTGGCCGGGAAAATGTTGCTGTAATTCCGCTTGCCGGGCCTGGCTGACGCCGGTGGCCTGCCACAGCATCAGCCGCTGCAGACGGTCAATATCCTGGCCCTGGGCCAGGCGTATCTGACGAATATTATAGAGCTGCTCGACACAGGGTCGCTCGCAGGCACCCTTCGCCAAGTAGAGCATTGTCCACTTGCCACGAAAGAATGTCCCGTCGACGGGTTTCCCTTGCAGTGTTTTCAGGCTGAATGCCGGCAACTTGCGCACCGGTTTCACCAGATCACCGTAATTCGTTGTGGTTTTCGGTTTCCAGTCCGGAAACAGTGTCATCGCCAACGTGGCGAGAATCAGCGGCGCGGCAAACAGCGCCAGCACCAGCAGCATGGAAATCCGCGCACGGCGTTGACGGGCTGCATCCGCCGGAATGGTCGTTGAATTGTCAGATGTCATCGTTCACTTTTCGGGTATTTACTACCAGGTAGATGATCAACAGGGTAATAGCCATGCCAAACCATTGTACGGCATAACCAATATTCCGCTCAGGACCAAACCCGGCCATTGGTTTCCAGTCACGCACGTAACCGTCAGGCTCGCCAGCATCGAGCAGCAGTATAACAGGCAACAAGGGCCGTCCCAGTTCGGCGGACAGCGCATCGAGGTGGATCTGCTGTATACGCCATGGCCAGCCCCGGCGGGGATCTTCCTTACCCAGCATAAACACTTTTTTGGACGGGATTTTTATCCGTCCGGTGATCTTCCGCCGGTGTTCAGGTACCGGGATATCCGGAAGGATATCCCGGCTCTGAACCAGCGGAATCCAGCCCCTGTTCACCAGCACGGCCACCCCGGAATCCCCCATCAGCAACGGCGTCAGCACCTGGTAACCCACGCGTCCGGCATGGGTACGGTTATCCAGCAATAACTGGTGCCGGCTATCATAGTGCCCCGTCACCGTGGCGCTACGGTAATTCAGCCCGGCGGTGGATTTCAGCTCAGCATCCAGCCGCAGCACCGTCCTTGCTTGCTCTCCCCCATACTGGCTGATCAAGGCTTTCTTTTGATCGGCGCGGTCCAGTTGCCAGAAGCCCAGGCCAAGCAGCAACGCAAACAACACGACAGTCACCACCGTAGGCCACAAAGCGGGACGAAAATCCAGGCTGCCAATTCGCATGCCGGGAGGGTACGCAGCGACTCCTTCGCTCGCAAGCGAAATCTGCTTACTCTATACTCAGAAACATTGATATGTATTTCGGATAAACTGATATGTGGATCAAGGTTCTGATTGTTGTAGCACTCGTTGCCATTGTTATCAGCCTCGCCAGCGGCATGGTGTTTCTGATAAAGGACAAGGGTAAAACCGAACGTACCGCCAAGGCGCTGACTGTGCGCATTGGTCTGTCAGTCGCCCTGTTTGGCCTGTTGATGCTCGGTATCTTTACCGGCCATATCAAACCCCACGGTATCTACCCGGCAGGCCAGCCGGCTGCTCAGCCTGCAAAATAATTTTTTATCCGGCGCACCAATAAAAACGCCGCTTGCGCGGCGTTTTTATTCCGGGTCTGTCTTTCTCCTACAGCAGATAGACAAAGATAAACAAGCCCAGCCAGACCACGTCCACAAAGTGCCAGTACCAGGCGACAGCCTCAAAACCGAAGTGCCTGTCCGCGGTAAAGTGTCCTTTCGCGCAGCGTATGGTAATCACGGTCAACATGATCGTGCCCAGCGTGACATGCAGACCGTGGAATCCGGTCAACATAAAGAAGGTGGAACCGTAGATGCCTGAACCCAGCGTCAGATTATGGTGCTCACTATAGGCCTCGCCATACTCATGAATCTGGAAGCCCAGGAAAGCCGCGCCCAGAATAACGGTCGCCATCATCCACAACACCAGCGCACCGCGATTGCCTTTCTTCAACGCCCAATGCGCGAAAGTAATCGTAACGCCACTCGATAACAGCAGCAGGGTATTCAACGCCGGGATTTTCCAGGGATCAAGCAGCGTGAAAGCACCGCCCACATTGCCCGGGCCATTGGTTGGCCAGGTAGCCTCCCAACCTTTCCATAACAGTTCATTGGTACCCGGATCACCGCCACCCAGCCAGGGTACAGAAAGCACCCTTGCATACCAGAGCGCTCCAAAGAAGGCCGCGAAAAACATCACTTCGGAGAAAATAAACCAGCTCATGCCCCAGCGGAACGACTTGTCCACCTGCATATTGTAGGTACCCGCCTCACTTTCGTTGATGACGGTACGAAACCAGCCAAACACCATAAACAGCAGGATGGCAAACCCGATCAGCATCACTGTACTGCCCGCATCCGAACCGTTCAAAAAGTTGGCAAACCCCTGCAACATAACAAACAGACCGACTGCGCCGATAATCGGCCAGACGCTGCCATGGGGCACATAATAGCCGCCGTTTGCTTCACTCATGCTTCCATCCTCATTATTGGCTTATATTTTAATGTTCAGTTAACTGTTATTACACATAACCCGGGCCGGGTTCATGACCCTGCGCCCGAGGACGTTACTGACCAGACAAACAGCGCCAACACGCCGACTACCGCCGCTGCGAGCAGCAACGCCAGCCGGATGTTCGCACGCCTCAGTTTTGCATTGTCATCGACAGACATCACATTCACACCCGTACGCATCAGTCCTACTTGACCTCGGGTGCAACCGTGAAGCTGTGGTACGGCGGCGGCGAAGGCAAGGTCCATTCCAGACCTTCCGCACCTTCCCACACCTGGTCCGTCGCCTTGCTGCCACCCCGGATCGTCTTGATCACGATATAGAGGAACAGCAACTGTGTCAGGCCGAAAGCAAACCCGCCGATACTGGAAATTTCATTGAAGCCGGCAAACTGGGTCGAATAATCCGGGATACGACGGGGCATACCGGCCAGTCCCAGGAAGTGCTGCGGGAAGAACAACACATTGACAAAAATCGCCGACAACCAGAAATGCAGCTTGCCGAGTTTTTCATCGTACATATTGCCGGTCCACTTGGGCAACCAGTAGTAGACCGCCGCAAAGATTGCGAACACCGAGCCGCTAACCAGCACGTAGTGGAAATGCGCCACGATGAAATAGGTATCGTGGTACTGGAAGTCGACCGGTGTCAACGACATCATCAACCCCGAGAACCCGCCAATGGTAAACAACATCACAAAAGCGATGGAGAACAACATGGGCGTTTCGAAGGTCATCGAACCTTTCCACATGGTGGCTACCCAGTTGAACACCTTCACCCCCGTAGGTACCGCGATCAGCATGGTGGCGTACATAAAGAACAGTTCACCGGTAAGCGGTAACCCCACAGTGAACATATGGTGCGCCCAGACGAGGAACGAAAGGAAAGCGATCGACGCCGTGGCATAGACCATGGAGCTGTAGCCGAACAGCCGCTTGCGCGCAAAGGTCGGGATAATCGCCGACACCACGCCAAACGCCGGCAGGATCATGATATAGACCTCTGGGTGACCGAAGAACCAGAAAATATGCTGGAACAATACCGGGTCACCACCACCTGCGGCATTAAAGAACGAGGTATCAAAGAAGCGATCCGTCAACAGCATGGTCACAGCACCTGCCAGTACCGGCATAACGGCAATCAGCAGGTAGGCCGTAATCAACCAGGTCCAGACGAACAATGGCATCTTCATCATGGTCATGCCTGGCGCGCGCATGTTCATGATTGTCACGATGATATTGATCGCACCCATGATCGATGAGATACCGAGAAGGTGAACCGAGAAGATCAGGAACGGGAATGCGTTACCGGTCTGAAGCACCAGTGGCGGGTACATGGTCCAGCCACCCGCCGGTGCGCCGCCCTGCATAAACAGGGTGCCAACCAGCATGACCCCGGCAAACGGCAGAATCCAGAAACTCCAGTTATTCATGCGCGGTAGCGCCATGTCCGGTGCGCCGATCATCATCGGTATCAGCCAGTTGGCAAGCCCGACAAACGCCGGCATGACCGCGCCAAACACCATGATCAGCGCGTGCATGGTTGTCATGGAGTTAAAGAACTGTGGATTCACGAACTGCAGGCCTGGCTGGAACAGCTCTGCCCGGATGACCATCGCCATCGCGCCGCCAATAAAAAACATCGTCAGCGAAAAGATCAGGTACAGCGTACCAATATCCTTGTGGTTGGTGGTAAATACCCAGCGAAGCAGCCCCTTCGGGTGCTCTTCGTGATGTGCGTCGTGTGTTGTTGCAGTACTCATTACTTCTCCTCCACGACCCTTAGCGGGCAGCCTTTATTTCTGTAGGTTGAACCAGGTCACCGGTATTGTTACCCCACGCATTGCGCTCGTAGGTAATCACTGCGGCAAGATCGATGTCGTTCAACTGCCTGGCAAATGCGCTCATTGCGGTCCCGGGCCTGCCGTGTATGACCGTACTCATGTGAGCGACTTTCGGCCCCGTCGCGACAGCACTCCCTTTCAGTGCCGGGAAGACACCGGGCACCCCAACGCCACTGGCCTGGTGACAGGCCGCACAATTGCTGGCGTACACTTTTTCGCCTCGTGCCTTCAGTTCATCCATCGACCATTCACGGTCTGCGCCGACTGCGGCTGCGGCTTTCTTGCCCTTCTGATCAGCCAGCCATTTCCGGTAGTCCGTTTCATTTTTGGCGATCACAACAATAGGCATGAACCCGTGGTCCTTGCCACACAGTTCGGCGCACTGGCCACGGTACGTGCCTTCCTTTTCTATCTTGAACCACATTTCATTAACATAACCGGGAATCGCATCTTTCTTCATGCCCAGATCCGGCACCCACCATGAATGAATGACATCACTGGCGGTAATCATCATGCGCACCTTTTTGTTGACCGGGACCACCAGTGGATGGTCCACCTCCAGCAGGTAATTCGGTCCTTTTTCCTGTTCGTTGTAGATCTGCGCCCGAGGCGTCGACAAGGCGCTGATGAAACTCACGCCCTCACCCAGGTACTCGTAACCCCACTTCCATTGGTAACCTGTCACCTTGATACTAAGATCGGGGTTGCTGGAGTCTTCAGCCATCACCAGTGCCTTGGTCGCAGGAATCGCCATGGCGATCAGGATCAGAAATGGCACAACAGTCCAGATAATTTCAACCGTCGTGCTCTCATGAAACTGGGCGGGGACCGCCCCTTTTGACTTCCTGTGTTTCAGAATGGAGACAAACATGGCGCCGAACACCACCACAGCGATCGAAACACAAATCTTGAACACAAACATGTGCAAGGCATACACATCGTGGCTGACCGGCGTAACACCCTGGTGCAGATTCAATGCGTAATCCGCGCTGGCTCCTCCGGCACTGAACAGCAGCGCAAGACCCGCCACGGCTGTCAGTAATCGTTTTATTTTTAACACACACATACCCACTTTTCTCCTTCCATCTCCCGAATACCAAATTTCGTATTTTTTTGCCCTGCGCCTGTTATGGCGCGAGCACATCGCGCAATTGTTGCGCGAGTTGTTGTTTTTCAATCTCGGTCAAATATTCACCGATTTCGGTGCTGCGACCGTGCGACCGGAGTACCAGTCGCGGTGGATGTCCCTTCACCGCCGACGCCTCAAGCCTGACCTGCACCCAGGCACGCTGATAACTGCTGTGGACCTCTGACTGGTCCAGGCCCTCGACAATATCAACACAGTCCTCATGGATATTCAATAGCTGCCAGCGCATGCTGCGCCGCGCCACGAGGTAGAGCGCTATACCCAGTACCAGCATTTCCAGCCCGGCAAAGGGCAGAACCAGCCACATGCCCTTCATTGCAAAAGCGATTGCAATACTGAATGAAACGATAACCATGCCAAGGTAAAACTGCACCGTCTCCCGCCAGGGCAGAGAGCAGTTTGGCCGGATCATGAACCGGTAGGAAGCATTGAAGCTGTCAGACCAGGTTGCGACCACCGTGTTACCTCTGGCAAACATTCCAGGCCACGAGAAAAAGCTAC
>CAYYAP010000002.1:9007-38179 GCA_964469575.1 uncultured Thiohalobacter sp. | reverse complement strand
GTTGCGACCACCGTGTTACCTCTGGCAAACATTCCAGGCCACGAGAAAAAGCTACAGTCTCGCGCACTGGGCCGCATGCTACAGCACTGCCCAAATCAGGTGCAAAAAAATTTAAAATTTATGGTCATAAATATTAGCTATATCAGTTACTTGTAAACAATTATATAATTATTTTATAATTTACTTATGTTTAATAAAAACAGACTCACAACACCACATCTACCGTCCCGCCACTCCACGCCGATACGAACCTTACGCCTTCACTAACGAATTGCGTTCAAGTGACTGTCGCAATGGCCGAAATCATCGGATAGACAACCCATATCGCCACGCCGTGCTGACACAATGAAACACGGCAGGAAAATACCTCATGAAAAAGCTACTGATTTGCCTGTTTACCACTGCCATGCTGCTGTCGGCCAGCCTGAGCCACGCCTCGGGCGAGGCTGTGTTCAGGCTTAAACTGGCTGCCGCCCAGAGCGGTGATGCGGAAGCCCAGTATGATCTTGGCTTTCGCTATGAAAAGGGGCGGGGTGTGGATGAGGACGATGACCTTGCACTGGAATGGTACCGGAAGTCCGCCGAACAGGGCGTCGCCCAGGCCCAATACAAGGTTGGCATTTTCTACCTGAAGGGTATTTCGGTTGATGAAGATCCGGACCAGGCAAAAACCTGGCTGCAAAAATCAGCCGACCAGAGCTTTGCACCCGCCCAGTACCAGTTAGGTAAACTGTATGCCGCACCCGATGGTGGCCGTGATTATCAAATGGCTGTTACCTGGCTGCAGAAAGCCCAGGATAATGGTTACGAGCCTGCGACACGTGAGCTGTACAAGGTAAAGCGCAAGCTCAATTAACCGGGCAAGGTTTTTACGTTAATGGAGCCTGCGCACTGACGCAGTGCTTCCTCATCAGTTTCGCGCGGCAACACCGCCAGCAATGGCGCACCCAGCCGTTCATCCAATGCAGCAATATTGTCTTCCACCTGCAGGCAGTCACTGTCCAGCCGGTTGGCAACCCACCCGCATAAGCTCAGACCACTACGTCGAATAGCCGCAGCCGTAAGCAACGCATGATTCAGACACCCCAGCCTTACCGCGACCACCAGCACAACGGGTAACTTCAGCGCCTGCGCCACATCGGCCATGGTCTGTGTAGCATTGATGGGTACCAGCCAGCCGCCGACCCCTTCGACAACAAGGGTATCGGCCATTTTCTGCAATTGCATAAAAGCGGATTCGATCACCGGTATTTCAATTTCAACACCCTGGTACTGTGCCGCAATATGCGGCGCAACCGGGGCCTCAAAAGCGTAGGGATTAACCTGCGAATAGGGAAGGGGCAATCCTGAAGCGTGGATCAACCGCTGCGCATCTTCATTGCGCAGACCTTGCGCTGTGGACTCGCATCCACTGGCTACCGGCTTCATGACGGCAACAGTTTTACCTGTCGCGCGCAAGGACTCGACCAGACCGACACTGACAACAGTTTTACCCGTACCGGTATCAATGCCAGTGACAAAAATGCCACGCGTCACCGGGGATGCCTGCTTTCCAGTGAAACACGGATTGTCGTCTCTTCGCTCACCCAGGCATGCCCGTTAACAATTTCGTAACTGGCCGGCAATACGCCATCGCGGCGAAACCTTTCATAGGCCTCTACAAGTTGCTGCATGTGCTGCTTCCCGGTCAGACCACGCGGTCGCCCACTGGTGACATTGTGGGCGCCGATCTGCTTGAGTTCGCGCATCAGTTTCCATACATCCGGGTAGGTCAGGGTCAGACGCTCAACATCCATCACCGGATCGGCAAACTGTGTACGAACCAGCGTATCACCCACATCATGCATATCCAGAAAAGTGTTCACATGGGCATACTGATCGACGGTGGACCAGCTTTCGCGCAACTCTTTCAGGGTATCCGGCCCGAAGCTGGAAAACAGTAACAGGCCACCGGGCCTGAGTACCCGCCGCAGTTCACTGAATGCCGCGTCCAGGTCAGTACACCACTGAAGCATCAGGTTGGAGAACACCAGGTCAAAAGAATGATTGCCGAAGGGTAGCCGTTCAGCATCGGCGCACACGCACTGTGGCCGCCGCCACCAGCGCCCTCGCTGGCCGGCACGTTGCAGCATGGGTTGGGCAATATCGAGCGCGGTCACTGCGGCCTTGCGATAACGACTGAACAAACCGTCTATGCACTGCCCGGTGCCACTGCCGAGATCGAGAATGCGCTGTGGCTGCAAGCGCATCAGGTCCAGACGCTCCAGCAGGCGCACACCGACTTCGCGCTGCAATACAGCGGCCTCGTCATACTGGTCTGCCGCCCTTTCGAAGCTACGCCGCGTCGATGCCTTGTCCGGCAGGCCGTCACGCTCGCGCAACATCAGCCTGCACCCTCAGTTGAAACAAACCATTGCCGCGCCATTTCAATACAGGCGCCCGGGTGAGAGAGAAACGGCGCATGCCCGGCGCCGGCCAGCACGGCATAATGTTTTTCATCAAACAGGGTCGCGACCGAGGCCGGCACCAGCGTGTCACGCTCGCCGAACACCCCGAACAAGGGAACCTTGCTCTCCGAGAACTGATCGCGAAGGTCACTGTCCTGCAACAGTTTCAGGCCGGCACATAAGGCATCCGCCACCGCGGGTGGCCGGGTTTTCAGGTCCTCGCGCAACTGCCGCAGCAGTTCGCTGCTGTGTTCGGCGCTACGCACCTGTAATGCCAGGAAACGCGCCAGCGTCTTGTCGGCATCAGCTTCCAGGTGCGCGGCGAACTGTTCAAATACGTTGGCATCGACCGCGCACGACCAATCCGGCGCAGCGACAAACTTCGGCGTGGAGGCCATCAGCATCAAACTGCGTACACGTGGCGGATCACTTTGTGCGGCAGCCAACGCCAACAGCCCACCCAGCGACCAGCCAACCCAGTACGCCGGTTGCGGAACACATTCGAGCACCTGCCGGGTCCAGTCGTCCAGCGAAGTTGCCTGTAACCACGGACTGTTTCCGTGCCCGGGCAAATCCATCACAGTAACGTGAAAATGTTCACCCAGTTGTTCAGCAAAACGCCTCAACAGGCCTCCGTGCATCCCCCAGCCATGTACCAGCACCAGTTCCGGCCCCTGACCGTAGCGGTCACAATGCAGCATGCGTGATATCCCGGTAGCAATCGTCCAGCGCATCGAGCAGGCGATCGACCTGTTCGAGTGAATGCTGTGCTGACAGCGTAATACGCAGACGCGCCGCCCCTTCCGGCACGGTCGGGGGACGAATCACACCGGCCAGGATGCCCTGACGGCGCAGCGCAGCGCCAAGCTTGAGCGCTGTTTCCGCCTCGCCAACCAGCAAGGGTTGTATCGGTGTTGCCGAATCCATCAGCGGCAAGCCCAGTTGCTCCGCCCCCGAACGGAAATGCCGGATCAATTCGTGTAAGTGGGTACGTAAATGATCACCTTCACGCACCAGGCGTAAGGCGGTGCGTGTCGCCCAGGCCAACGCCGGTGGGGTCGCCGTGGTGTAGACATAGGTGCGCGCCTGCTGAATCAGGGTTTCCACCAGCGCCTCGGAACCCGCCACAAACGCACCGAAAGTTCCCAGCGCCTTACCCAGCGTCGCCATCAGAATGGTGTTGTCCGCGCCCTGGCCCAACTGGTCGACAAACCCGCCCCGGCCCTGCTCACCCAGCACACCGAAGCCATGCGCATCATCGACCAGCAACCAGGCCTCGTGGTTGTGACAGAGTTTTTGCATCGCCGCCAGCGGCGCGCAGTCACCATCCATACTGAACACGGCATCGACCGCGACCAGTTTGTCGCCACTCCCTTTAGTGTCCAACCGACGTTGCAGGCTGCCCATATCGTTATGCCGGTAACGCAGCATCCGCGCACCGCTGAGCTGCGCGGCATCGATCAGCGAGGCATGGTTGAGTCGATCCTCGACCAGCGTATCACCACGACCCATCAGCGCCGAGGCAACACCCAGGTTAGCCATATAACCGGTCGAAAACAGCAAGGCGCGTGGCTGGCCGGTGAATTCTGCCAGGTCTTCTTCCAGGGCCTGGTGCGCAATACTGTGGCCGGTGATCAGGTGCGCGGCGCCGCTGCCGACGCCGAAACGCTGCGCGCCCTCGACAAGCGCACTCACCAGCTCGGGGTGACTGGCCAGCCCGAGGTAATCGTTACTACAGAAGGAAACAAATGCCTCGCCGTCGATGCGGATTTCGACACTCTGGGGACTGTCCAGTGTCTGCCGCTGGCGGTACAGGTGTTGCTGCCTGCGCCACTCAAGCGCCGGGACAAGATCACGCATCAGTAATCAGACCGGACGCAGGCCCAGCCGATCAAACAACTGACGATCATGATCGGCTTCCGGGTTACCCGTCGTGAGTAACTTCTCGCCATAGAAGATAGAATTGGCGCCGGCCATGAAACACAGCGCCTGCATCTCATCGCTCATCTGTTCACGACCTGCGGATAAACGCACGTGAGAGGCCGGCATGAGGATGCGCGCGACCGCGAGCGTACGGATAAATTCGAACGGGTCGATGGCTTCTACGTCATCCAGCGGCGTACCCTCGACACGTACCAGCCTGTTCACCGGCACACTCTCGGGATGCGGCTTCTGTTTCGCCAGTTGCTCCAGCAACGAGATCCTGTCGATGCGCCCCTCGCCCATCCCGACAATACCGCCACAGCACACGTGGATACCGGCCTTGCGCACATTGCCGAGCGTATCCAGCCGGTCCTGGTAGGTGCGGGTAGAAATAATTTCCCGGTAAAATTCGGGCGAGGTGTCAAGGTTATGGTTGTAGTAATCCAGTCCCGACTCGGCAAGACGCGCCGCCTGTTCGCTGTCCAGCATCCCCAGCGTCATACAGGTTTCCAGCCCTTCCTCGCGCACCCGCTCAACCATTTCAAGTACCCGCTCGAAGTTGCTGCCGCGCGGGTTGCGCCACGCCGCGCCCATACAGAAACGACTGGCGCCGGCCTGTTTGGCGGCACGTGCCGCTTCGACCACGGCCTCGACGTCCATCAGCTTCTCGGCTTCCACCGCCGTTTCGTGATGCACACTCTGTGGGCAATAACCACAGTCCTCGGGACAACCACCGGTCTTGATGCTCAGCAGGGTGCTGATCTGCACCTCGTTGGGATCAAAATGCTGACGATGCACCTGCTGGGCGCGAAACAGCAGATCGTTAAAGGGCAGCTCGAACAGCGCCTGGATTTCTTGCTGGCGCCAGTCAAAACGCAATACCCCGGATTCGGGACGGGTTTCTTCTTTATGAGTGGCTGTGTGATTCATGAGGCTCCACGGGTAGTTCCATATCAGACCAGGTGTCGCGGCGGATACGCAGCAAGTCCACGATCGACCAGGGGATGAGAATCAGCATGGCGAATACCCATGCAATGATGTAATACATCCAGCCCCCACCCGGGATGAAGGTCGCCGCCGCGACAAAAAATCCGCTAATAGCATAAAAACGATAGGCCGCCTGTTGTGTGTAGTGGCCCACCTTCTCATTCGGGTGGTGTCGATTCATGGCGTAGACCAGCATCGACAAACCCATCCACAGCAAGCCGAGCGGGATTGGGACCAGGATCGCGAGGATATTGCCATAATTAAACAGGGCGGCCGCCCGGCGCGCCCGGCGCCCGGGCAACAGCACAGGGGCACCTGTGAGGGTTGTGGAAATATCCGGTTCGGTCATTGGCTTCAATGAGATACACTGCGCTTCGAGGGCGGCACTATGCGTGGCGTAGCGCCCTGATGTCAACCAGGGAAGGTTGTCTATGGTTTACAATTGGACAAAAAATACACAGAAATGGCTGTTTCCCACACACTGCGACCTGTGTCGGGCGCCCACCCACGGTGGGCAACCCCTCTGCCCCGGCTGCTACCGGGAACTCCCCTGGCTTGCGCCGGGCTGTAAAAGCTGTGCGGGGCCTTTACCCACCACTCACCTCACGCTGTGCGAAGCCTGTCGGCGTCACCCCCCTGCGCTTGATGGCTGCCACGCCCTGTTCAATTACCTGGCCCCGGTCGATCAGTGGATTCGCCGACTGAAATTTCATCAGGAACTGACCCTGGCGAGTCTGCTCGGCGGGATGCTGGCCGAACAGTTCACTACAGCAGAAGGCGCGTGGCTGGTCCCTGTGCCCCTGCACCGCCGCCGCTTGCGTCAACGTGGTTTTAACCAGGCACTCGAAATTGCCCGCCCGTTGCAGGCGTCGGGCTATCGTATTGAAACACGCTGTGCCAGCCGTACCCGCTATACCCCGCCACAATCGAAACTGGCTGCAAAAAAACGCCACCAAAACCTGCGCGACGCCTTCACGGTACGACCCAATGTCCTGGGGCAACGGATTGTGCTGATCGATGATGTCTTTACCACCGGTGCCACACTCAATGCACTGGCCGACGCGCTCAAACGGGCGGGCGCAGCACGCGTAGAAGCCTGGGTCATCGCACGAACCCCGGAACCAGGGTTGGATAAATAGATCAGGGCATTGTTCCAAAGGCTGTCAGGGAATCGAGGAAAGCCAGACTCGGCGGGTTACCGAAACCGGTGAACAGATTCTGGAAATTTGCGCGATCCCCGTTCAATGACATGTAATTGAGAATCACGGTCTCAACCAGCAGGTTGACGTTGTTCGCCGCCGGGCTTGATGATGTCTCGACAGAACCATCCGCGCGGAAGAAGCCGATCTGCTGCTTCAGCGCCGTGATCGGTCCATTCGGGCTATAGACCAGGAAGAAAGAGGAGGCGGTCGAGGAATTATCGCCGGTCCATACGCCTTTACCGCGACCATCGGTGCTGTTGTCCACCGTGCCGTTGCTGGCCAGTGACCCGTCACTGAATACATACAGCATCAGCGGGACACGGCGTCGTGCGGCATATTCCAGGCAGGCGCCCATACAGCGCCCGGCGCGCAGGTCACGCAACTCACCGGTACTGCGGTCACCAGTATGGTAGTCGTAACCGCCCATGGCTATGGTCCCGGCGCCAGCGTGGCCATCAATCACCATTTTCATCACTGAAGCGGTTTTACGGAACTCGCGGTCACTATTGAATTCGGCCTGGGTAAAAATACCCTGTGCAGGGTTGGCCGGGTCAACGCCATCGACGATATCACCATCGCTGCTGGGATCAACGCTCACGCCAGCAAACTTGTCGGCAATATCGGCAGCCTTCAGGTAGCCACAACGCATGAGATCCTTGACCACGGCATCGGCTCCGGTGTTGATGGTTGCCGACAGCCCGGTATTCACCTGGCCCAGTGTGCTGTTACTGAGTCGCGCGATCGACTCCATCACCGCAACCACATCATTTGGGTCGCTGAGTATGCCCGTCAGGCCACCGGTATCCACCATGCCGGTGACATCGCTGGGTCGGTCCACCTTGGTTGGGCGGATTTCTGTATTGATCATGGTGGCTGGCGCCATGGAATTCCCGCCGGAATCCGAATTTCGTGACCCAATCAGCGTGACCACATCGCCTACTGCGCCTGCGGCGGCAATACCGTACATCGGGTTATGTGTATTGTTGCCCGTATCATTATCGGAGCGCGCCGGAATGACGCAACCGTTAATGTTAGGTCCTCGCGTCCCGGCGCGTTCGAGAATGCCGCGCAGAAACGCGCTGTCGGAATGAAATGCCAAACCCAGTGTGGTATCGGTGAAATCACCGTTACTGGTTGCCGTCGGTGTTGTTTCCATGCCGCCAGGGATCATGTCGCCCGGCAAACCCAGCTTGCTGTAACCCGCTGTGCTCAACACATCGAGCTGGGTATTGCGCCCCACCAGCACGTTGGAACCGGAGATGTTGGCGCCGCCCGCCAGATCAAAGCAGATAAACGGGATCTTTCCCGCACCGGCAGCGCCAAGCGAGCACCCGATACTGCTTGCCAACGCCGTGATATCTGAAGACAGCGCTGCCTGCGCTGCACGCGGGTTGCTGAACAGGCTGAAAACAGACCCGCCCACCACCAGTCCGCTACCGGATAAAAAGCCCTGGCGGAGAAAATCGCGCCGCGTTACCGGGCGTGGATGATCCTGGTGGTAGAGCGGTTCGTCGGGACGCAGGTTTTTTGTACGTTTGGCCATTTTCATTTTCCCCGTTACTTTATTGAACCAGTACCGCCGCACTGGCCAGGACTGATCCACACATTGCCTTAACGATGGCGCGTGTACGTGTAGCATCGCATCCGACCGGACAAGCTGACGTGAGCTTGTCATACAGACTGCTGCTGTTCACCTGCACACCGGCAAGGTCGTAACCGACCAGTTCGGTCTTGACCGCTTCGCGTGTCGGTGCATTGACAAGATCATTACTGCCGCCATTGGCCAGGCCGATCATCTGGTCATACAACGCATTCACGATCAGGTTTTTCTCCGCGGAATCCCCTGCATTCAGCGGGTCGAACGCTGTGTTGACCGCTGAAGTAAAATCGAACCCACCAAAGAAGGCGCCACGTTTTGTCACATCATCAACCAGGTCACTACAGTACTCTATGGCGAGCTGGGCGATGCCCATCTGGTGCGCCGACAGGAAACCATCCATATTTTCCACAGCGGGCAGTTGCTGACGCAGGGTCTGGTAATTCGACTGTACGAGCGTTGGATCCACACCGGTCAGCGATGCCATTGACGCGTTGATTTCATCGAAAGTGCGTACGCCAATTTCCGATTTGACGGGTGGCGTCGGAAGAGCCGGTGGCGTCAACGGTGAGTTCTCGGTAAATACATGCGTCTGCGTGCCGAGCTGCTCGAATGTCAGGAAGAACTCGTCCAGTGCCGGACCTTTCTCCAACGCAATGATGGTGCCACGCGTCGACAGCACCTGTCCGGTGGTTGAATTATAGTTACTTGCGTCAAGTACCGTATCAAGATGGGTCCACGCCTGCCCGACTGCTGCCTCCTTCCCGTTGATACCGATCCGAATACCCTTCAGCGGAATATTGTTAGGCGTAACGTTCGGGTCCAGGTTGATAAAGAAAGGTTTACTGAACAGGTAGCTGTAGCTGTCGTACTGGCTGACCTCGAACACGACATAGCTATTCGGCAGGGCAATCACATCGCCGACGGAAAACAGCAGGAAAAACTTCTCACCCACTCCCACATCAAAGTTCTGCTGAATCTGCGCCTGGGTCAACGCACGATTGTGAATCGCCAGCATACGTATCTGTCCGACCCATTGGCGATCACCGGAAACCTCGTTGCCAAGCACCAGCGCAAAGGTATCGTCCCAGTTATTCAGGTTTCCTGCCGCAACGGGATCGACGTCGCCGGTAAACACACCGTTAACATAGATCTTTCGTCCATTGATCGGGTCAAAGGTAACGACAACGTGCTGCAAGGTTGCCTGCAAGTCCTGGTCTGCGTCCGCCGTGGATAGCGCCGGATTACCATCCCCGTCGGTGGTACTGGAACGTTGCAGGAAATCGTAATTGTACTTAGTCTGCCCAAGCGTGAAGTTACGCACCGTGGTGCCGGCGGAATAACTGACAATGCGTGCTGGACCTTCCTGCACCACATTGGCTGGCGCGACCCAGGCTTCGATTGAATACTCGCCCGTCGCCTTGATCAGGTCGCTCAACTTCTTGCTCGCCGTCGTCGATCCCTGTGCGCGGCCGTTGACAATCTGGATACCCCAGCCGCCAACCCAGTTGACGTTGCCGCTCAGCGTCAGGTTCAGGGCCGGCGCTACACCACTGGAATCTACCGCGATATTGCCGGAACCTGACTTGAACTCGTACAGTGCAATGACATTTGAGTCATAACGGCTACCACCACTGGCTACCACGCCGTCAGCCACAGTCAGTGCCTTACTGATAACCAGCGTCGGATCAATCACTGTGGGCGCAATCGTACCCGCAAATGCATTGATCGCAGTCTCCATCACTACGGCATCGTTGGCGCAACTGGCGGTGAAGCAGTTATGGAATTCATCGCGCAGACGCACGACAAACCGGGAATTTGACGGCGTATTGAGATCCATTTTCGATTTGGCCGCTTCGTAGGCATCCGCCTCTACCGGACTGGCAAAGAATGGCGACTGAGGGGTGGGCGATGAATCAACATGACAGCCGGCACAGTTAGCTTTCAATACAGGCCAGACGGTGCTAGCGAAAGCCGACGATGACACAGGGTAATTCTTTGTATTACCCGGGGTTTTGATGACCGGCGCACTCAACTGAATCTGACGCTGCCCGCCCGACGCACCATTGGCCCATGCCTCGATATAGTTTTTGACAATAGTGGCGCAGGCCGCGCTACTGGTCAGCCAGCAGTTATGCCCGCCACCGACCTTGCTCACCAGGCGTGAATTGCCAGGCACCTTGAGATCGACAAGCCCACCCACCTCGGCGTAAGCCAGGTTGACATCGTCATCCCTGGCGAAGGTGGGAGATTGTATTCCCGGCACATGGCAGGCGCCGCAGCGGTTTTTTGCCCGCAACGGTTCCCACAGATTGGTCTGGAATGCACGGATATCCGTCGTCAGTGCAACAGGTCCTGTGTAGCTGGAGGCATTCACCGTACCGCTGTTTGTCGTCTGGGGATTATCTGTTGTCCCCGCACCACCACCGCAGGCGGAAAGTACAAACAACAACGCCAACACTGTACCCAGCCGATAAAACCCCGACTGGCCCGACACCCCGACCCATCTCACATTTCCGGAAAACGTGCGCATAATCATCCCCTCAGCTGTCGCTGCCTAGTTGCCCATACACTGGACAGCGGCTTCAGCGAATACCTGTTTCATGTTGTAGTTAGTCTGGTTGGTCAATACGTCACGAAGCGCAACCATCTGCGACTGACCGGGTTCGTTGAGGCATACCGTCCGATAGGCCTTTCTGACCTGGCAACTGGCGAAGGCTGTGCTGTTACCCAGTTCCTGGCCAAGTGATGCCGCGCCCTTTCCGCTCCCGGTTCCGCCACTCCATCCAAGCGCTGCATTCTGACCGCTACGCCAGTAGTTATCCCAGCGATCATCGGGCGTCACATAACCGAACTCAAAGTTGTCCGCATTGATCAGGTACTTTGGCCGCACCTGACCGGGGGTATACACCATGCGCCCCGTTGAGGCGTCGTAGTCGTGGTAAGCAAACGCCTGGGTCATGGGATCCATCCCGCTATGGCAGCCAACGCAGGCATTCATGAATATCCGGCTGTCGCCACCCGGGCTGCGACTGACATCCTGGCGAATGCGGTCTGCCGGGCGCGTGGTGTCCTTCAGCTGATCCAAATCGTTACAAAGGTGGTTCAGCATGGTAAAGCGGAACATCGCACGGTTGGTTCCGTCCACGAAGAACGCCTCTGCCGCAGCGCGCGTGGTGATAACTCCCGCCACACCGGCGGCAGGAATGCCACTCTCTGTCGACTGCACCTTTCGAATCAACTTGGTCGGATCGCTCAGATCAATGCTCAAATCCTCAAGATTCTGGTAGCTGGTGTTGTTGGCCGGCGAATAGGCAGTCACACCGGGGAGTGTACTGTCCGCCACGTAGATGATGTCGGCTGACAGGAGCGTATTAAAAGGTACGTCATCACGAATCATGCCGATTACTGTGGCACTGTAATCATTCAGCGGATCGAAGATCGATTGCGCCTCGTTCGTCCAGGGCGTGGCGAAATTTTTCAATGTAGTGTTATAGAAATTGAAAGCGCGCGGATTTTGAGCGGGATCAATCGCCAGCAACGCCGCCCCGACTGCATCGCCACTGGCAATCCTGGTTTCCATCGCAGTCAGCACAGCAGGGGTGGGCGGAACCCCGGTCAGACGATCATGAATCCGCCTGGCCTGCTTGCGCTCGACATCACCGGCCAGCGCCGATGAGACCATCAATACGGTCAGGACAACCATAACCAGAACCGTGCGCCAGCCTGCCACCCCGTTTCCCCAAGCCACATTCTGTTGTTGTTCGTACGTCGAAAACATTGGGACGCCCCTTCAGTTTGGTTTTTCTTTACATTCGTTTCCTGTTACGCCTGCAAATGCCGGCCCGACGAAATAAATCAAGGCATCTCTGGCCATTACCGATCTAGCAATTACCGAACCAGGCCGCATCAACGCCCTTGCAGGGGCAATCTAGACCCCCGGGGACGACAGAACCGTGAACCAGTCCACACTTAACGGCATTGCTTCAATGTCATTTAACGCTTTGTTAAGCGTGCGGAATTCAAAACATCAGGATGTGACGTGGATCGCAGTTTGTGCGTCAAATGACTGGCTATAGTGCGGGCGAAGCGACATGAGCGAACTGTCGTGGTGAGCCGACAGTGTCGGCGCGACACGACAAAATGCGGCTAAAAAGCGCTAAATCAGCCCGAAACACGGCTGGAACCGTAGCAGGAACAGGTCGTCACCTACCGGCCTGATACTTGCTTTAAAAACGCATTACGAATATCCCGGGAGAACTGGATGCCCTGTTGGTCACAGCTAAGGTCATTGACGGACATGCGTCGCGCAACGTTTCTTGCCGCGCTGCTACTGGGTGGCTGTGGCGGCGGAACCGGCTCCTCTTCCGGGGGTCCCGATCCGCTCGTTGAAGATTTCGGCATCGCCTATGTCCGGCAGCCGGTACCGGCAATGGATACAGCCGATGTGCGTGTGCTGACCGGCTTTCAGCCCGGGGGAGACCTGATCTACCGTGACCTGGCCTCGCCAGGCGCCAATGAGATCAATGTCACCGCACGGGTGACCGGCGGCATGGGGGACGTCAAGGACGTCGAGGTCTCCTACGACGGCACGCGCCTGCTGTTCGCCCTGCGACTGCCAGACATCCAGGGCGCCGCGCCGGAAGACCAGCCAACCTGGAACCTCTGGGAATACGAAATCGCCACCGATTCACTAACCCGGGTTATAGCCGATGACATCATCGCCGAAGCGGGACAGGATATTGCCCCGCATTACCTGCCCGATAACCGGATTGTGTTTTCATCCACGCGCCAGCGTACCTCCGGCGCCATACTGGTGGACGAGAAGAAACCGCAGTTTGCCGCGCTCGATGAAAACCGCAATGAACCGGCAATGGTGCTGCATGTCATCGATCAAACACGGCTGAATATTACCCAGATCTCGTTCAACCAGAGCCATGATCTTGACCCCACGGTACTCAACAACGGCAAAATTGTATTTTCACGCTGGGACGCAGCCGGCGGCAGCGATGCCATTAATCTGTACACGATGAACCCGGATGGCAGCCAGTTGCGCTTGCTGTACGGCGCCAACAGCCACGATACCGGCAGTAACGGGGCGACCATCCAGTTTCTCCAGCCGCGCGAGATGCCGGACGGTGAACTGGCCGCATTAATCCGCCCCTTTACGGGCAATAATCAGGGCGGCGATATCATCACTATTGATGTCGGTAACTATGTCGAGAACACCCAGCCAACGGCGGTCAACCAGGGTATCCTGACCGGCCCGGCGCAAGTTTCACAGACCTTTGGCGACGTACGCACCGATGGCCAGGCCTCTCCAGCAGGGCGTTTCAATGCTTTCTTCCCACTCTGGGACGGCACCAACCGCGCACTGGTCACCTGGAGCCAGTGCCGGCTGACGGACGGCAACCGGATCTTGCCCTGCACCGATCAAACGCTTGCTGACCCCGGCCTGGTCGAGGCGCTGCCGCTGTACAGCGTCTACCTCTATGATATCGGCAACGCCACCCAGCGGCCGGTGTTTACCCCGCAGGAAAATATCCTCTACCGTGATGTGGTCGCCACCCAGCCCCGGCCAGTACCGAATATCATTTTTGACGCTCAGGCCGACCAGACGCTGGTGGATGAAAACGTCGGTATCCTGCATATCGCCAGCGTCTATGACTTCGACGGCCAGTACAATGCGCTCGGTGGTGGCGCCGCCAACCTCGCCACGCTGGCAGACCCGCAGTCGATACAGGCGGATGGGCGGCCGGCCCGCTTCCTGCGCATCATCAAAGCTGTCAGCCTCCCCGACAGGAACCTTGTCAACCTGATCGGCGCCGATTTCGGGCCTGACCGCTCGCTGGGTATGCGCGAAATCATCGGCTATGCGCCGATTGAACCGGATGGCTCGGTACGCGTAAAAGTCCCCGCCAACATCCCGTTCAGCCTCAGCGTACTGGATAAAAACGGCCGTCGTATCGGCCAGCGGCACGCTAACTGGCTGCAATTGCGCCCCGGTGAAGTCATGAACTGCTCAGGTTGTCATGACGCGGCAAGTCCCCTGTCACACGGTAACCCGGCCGCTTTCGCACCGCTCAACACCGGCGCCCCGTTCGACAACTACAATCCGCCGAACACGCTACTCGCGCCTTCATTCTCCGCCAATACCGGCGAAACCATGGCCCAGTTCCGTACACGCGTCGATCCCACCGCACTGACGCCCTCAGTCGATATTCTCTATACGGATGTCTGGACCGACGATACCTTACCCAGCCCCGGGCTGCCCAAGGATCTGCCTTTCAGCTACCTCTATGCCAACCTCGACGCGGCAGTAACCGCCCCTGCCAATACGGGCTGTCAGGCCACCTGGAGCTACCTGTGCAGGATCGTCATCAATTATGAAGCCACCATTCACCCTCTCTGGGGCGTGGACCGCGGCGCAGCAGACACCTGCATCAACTGCCATACCAGCACCGATGCCATGGGTGCGGCGCGGGTGCCGGATGCGCAACTGGACCTGACCGACGGTATCTCGGACCAGAACGCCAATCAGTTTAAAGCCTACCGTGAGCTGTTGTTTGGCGATAATCAACAGGAACTGGACGCCATGGGCGTGCTGGTCGACAAGCTGGTGCAGGCCACTGATGCGATGGGCAACCTGCTGTTTCAGCTGGATGCCAATGGCAACCAGATCCTCGACGCGATGGGCAACCCGATTCCGGTCATGGTGCCGATCCGGGTCAGCCCGTCCATGCGCTCGGCCGGCGCCCTGGCGAGCCCGCGCTTTTTCAATATCTTTGCGCCGGGCGGGACGCACGCCGGCCGGCTCACGCCGGCAGAACTCAAGTTGATCGCCGAATGGCTGGATATCGGTGCGCAGTACTACAATAATCCGTTTGACGTACCACCCTGAGTTTCCGCAAACTAAATGGAATTTAGCCTCGACCAACTGGACAAGGATTTGCCTGTGACATTTGCCGCACGCCTGCGCGTGTTCTTCAGCCTCCTTGTGTCCTGCCTGTTGCTGCTTCCCACCGGCGTATCCGCCGGTGTATTCAGCGGCCTGTTTGGCGACGATCAACCGATGGAAGTCGAGGTTAGCGATCCCTATATCGAGCTGCACACCGGCGCCGGACGCGGCTATCCTGTCTTCGATGTCGAGGAACGCGGCGAGTGGATCGAGATACTCAAGCGCAAAACCGACTGGTTCAAGGTACGCACCGGCAAGGGCAAACAGGGCTGGGTGGCGCGCGAACAGCTGGAAAAAACGCTAACACCCGCCGGTAAAAAGACCGAGATCCGTGACGCCACCCTCAAGGAGTTTACCTTTCATCGGGTGGAATTCGGGGCGCTTGGCGGTGACTTTGAGGGCGCGGACGAAATGACCGTTTACGGCGCCTATTACCTGACCCCTAACCTGTCGGCCGAGCTATCCTATTCCAAATTGTTCTCAACCACCTCGGATGCGGACATGTTCAATGTCGGCGTACTCATACACCCCTTCCCGGAATGGCGCATATCCCCCTTTTTTACCGTGGGGACAGGGTTTATCCGTACCAACCCTAAAACCACGCTGGTGCAGGAACGCGACCGCGATGACCAACTCGCCCATGTCGGCGCCGGCGTGCGCGTGTACCTGACCCGGCGATTTATTTTTCGCGCCCAGTACAAGAACTTCATTATCTTTAACAGCACTGACAACAACCAGGAGATTAACGAATGGCAAGCCGGACTGTCCGTCTTTTTCTAACCCTGCTCGGCCTGTGCACACTGCTGGCCCCCGCCTGGTCTCCCGTTATACTGGCCGCCGGCAATGAGCAGGTGATACGCCCTGAAATCAAACGCCGCGAAGTGCGTGAAGACGCCATCGATACCGAAGACTTCGAGATTGGCGCCTGGGGCGGCATTATGAGCATCGAGGATTTTGGCTCCAATACGATTTACGGCGCACGCCTCACCTACCACGTCACCGAAGATGTCTTTCTGGAAGCCACCTACGCCCGCACCAGCGCCGGCGAGACCAGTTTTGAGCGACTCAGCGGCTCGGCCAAAATTCTGACCAGCAGTGAACGCAATCTTGACTACTACAATCTTTCGTTCGGCTACAACCTGTTTCCCGGTGAATCCTTTATCGGCAAACACTGGGCTTTCACTTCTGACTTCTACCTCATCGGTGGTGTTGGCAGTACCAGTTTTGCGGGCGATGACATGCTGACCTGGAATGCCGGCTTCGGCTACAAGGTGCTGCTGAACGACTGGCTGGCCTTGCGTCTCGACGCCCGTGACCACGTCTTTGACCTGGACCTGCTGGGCGAAAAACGCACCACCAATAACCTGGAATTCAGCGGAGGCCTGTCAGTATTTTTCTAAAACGTGCGCTGCATCCCGTTCCGGCGGACAGGGCTTAATCCCGTTTCCATCCGGCCGATACCCGACGCACACACGAAAAACAGGGGATTTTCATGCGATTACTTTTTACCTCACTCAAACTTGCCGCGCTACCGTTGCTGGCCGGCCTGTTGTTCGTAACCACTAGCGCAACAGCCGCCGCGCCACAGGGGCCAGCGCCGGACTTTGCGCTGAAGACCCGCAGTGGGGAAAACATGCGCCTCAGCGAACACCGCGGCGAGGTCGTTATGATCAATTTCTGGGCCTCCTGGTGCGCACCCTGCCGGCAGGAAATGCCCCTGCTGGATGAGCTGTACAAGCAGTACCAGCCGCTCGGATTCACCATCCTTGGCGTCAACGTGGAGCAGGACAACCGCAAGGCGCTGGCTATGCTGGACGATATTCCGGTCAGCTTCCCGGTGCTGTTCGACACTCAGAGCACGGTCAGCAAACTGTATAATGTTGTGGCCATGCCCACCTCGATCATCATCGACCGGGATGGCAACATGCGTTACCTGCACCACGGCTACAAGCCGGGCTATGAAGAAAAGTACCAGCAACAGGTACGCGAACTGCTCAGGGAATAAACCGTATGCAACGGATACTCACTACCGCCGTCTTTCTGGTCCTGCTCGCGGGATGCAGTCGCATCCATCCGTGGGTCAAGCCCTATGAAAGAACGCACCTGGCCGACCCGATCATGAGTTTCAGCCGTGACCCGGTCTCCAATGCCTATAGAGGTCATGTTTACCAGGTCAGGGAAGGCGCGCGTGGCGCTGAAGGCGGAGACGGGGGCGGTTGTGGCTGTAACTAGACGATGGCGGCGCCGGATTGCCGCCGCACTGTGCCTGGCTCCACTGCTGACAAACGGGGCCATCCTCCCGGAGGATCGCGCGGACGCCCTCTACCACTCCTATAATGGTGGTGGCGTGAAAGTCACCGGCCCCTCGATACTGGTGCGCAAGGGCGATGCAAAACGCTTTTCCGTCAACGCCAACTACTATACAGACAGTATCACCAGCGCCTCGATTGATGTGGTCACACAGGGCAGCGAATACACGGAAAGCCGTAAACAATATTCATTGGGCGTCGACTACCTGCACGCCGACACCATTATGTCGCTAAGCTACACCAACAGCGATGAAAGCGACTATAAGGCAGACACCTACAGCGCCAGCATCAGTCAGACGATGTTCGGCAATATGACCACCGTGACGCTGGGATTTTCACGCGGCATGGATGATGTCTTGCGCAACAGGGACCCAAACTTCTCGGAAAATGCCGACCACCGGGACTACCAGATATCCCTGTCACAGGTACTGACCAAAGACCTGCTGATGAGCATCAACTACGATGCCATCACCGATCAGGGTTTTCTGCACAACCCGTATCGTTCCGTGGTATTTCTGGACCCCTCCAACCCGTCCGGTATCGGCTTTGAACCGGAGGTTTATCCCCGAACGCGCACCAGCAATGCCATATCCGCAAACTTCCTCTACTACCTGCCCTACCGCGCGACCGTCAAGCTGGCTTACCGCTACTACACGGATGACTGGGGTATCGACGCACACACGGCGGAACTCGCTTATGTGCATCCCATCGGCAGTCGCTGGATCCTCGAAGCCGGCTACCGTTATTACACACAATCACAAGCCGATTTCTACGCAGACTTTTTCCCGCGCGCGGGCGCACAGAATTTCGAGGCGCGCGACAAGGAGCTCAGCAAATACAATGATCAAACCGCCAGCTTTGGCGTCAGCTACGAACTGCTGGGGAAAAAACGCGGTTTCATCGACAAGGCGACCCTCAACCTCAAGTACAGCCGCATCCTGTTCCGCTATGACAACTTCACCGACCTGACGGACCCGGATCTTCCCAACTACGAATTTACGGCTGACGTATTCCAGGCCTTCGCCTCCATCTGGTACTGATCCAGCACACCATGTTACGTTGCCTCTGTCTTGTACTTGCCCTGCTCCACTGGACGGGGGCAACCGCCGGCTGGCTGAAGGAACAGGCCGACATCATGGGTACCCGTATCGTCGTCGAGCTGTATCACGACGACCCGGCCATTGCCCGCCAGGGGGTGGACGCTGTACTTGCCGAGATGCGGCGAATCGATGCCGCCATGAGTCCCTTTATCGACACCAGCGAACTTTCCCGCGTTAACCGTGATGCCGCGCGGCAGGCGGTTCCGGTCAGCGAGGAATTATTCGCGCTGCTGCAACGCTCAAAGCGTGTATCCGACCTGACCGGTGGGGCCTTCGACATTACCTTCGCCAGTGTCGGCTTCCTCTACGACTTTCGAAAAGGCATCCGCCCGAACGATCAACAGCGCGCGAAAGCCACGGCCCTGATCAACTACCACCAGCTTCAACTCGACCCGGCCCACCGCACCGTACACTTCGGACACCCCGGTATGCGTATTGACCTTGGCGGCATCGCCAAGGGCTACGCCGTTGACCGCTGTATCGCCCTGTTGAAAAAGCTCGGGATCAAAAACGCGCTGGTGCGCGCCGGCGGCGACAGCCGCGTGGCGGGCAGCCGCTGGGGGCGCCCCTGGAGCATCGGCGTTCGTGACCCGCGCAACCGCGACGGCGTTGTCGCCCTGATTCCACTGATGGATGTTGCCGTTTCCACCTCCGGCGATTATGAACGCTTTTTCGAACAGGATGGCGTGCGTTACCACCACATTATCAATCCACGCACCGGTGACTCGGCGCGTGAACTGGAGAGCGCGACCCTCATCGGACCCGACGCCACGACGACCGACGCCCTGTCCACCAGCGTATTCGTACTGGGGCCGAAAGCGGGGATGGCGCTGGTCAACCGGCTTGACGGCATCGACGCCATTATGGTCGATCGTTATGGCAAGCTGTCCTACTCTGACGACCTCGAACCTGCCAAAAATCCGCGAGCCGGCGTCAAAGCCCCGGCAGATACTGTCGCCCGCTGAAGACAGCAAAATACCCGCTGACACCTCAAGCCGCCACAATGTGCTCGCTGTCGCCCTGTCGCGACACAAACCACCGCTATAACCCCACGGGCGTGCAAGCTGCGCACATGGTACAGACCTTGCTACTTCTGTTCCGGAAACCGGCTTGTATCGGGCAGACTGTGACAATGCGCACAGTCTGCCTGTGAACCCGGTAGCAGAAAGCCACTGGCGAAACACGCAATACTCGCGGGCACACGCGCGCAATACCCGCAACGCCGCAGGAGGGCGTTATGAAGACACTGACAGGAATAATCCTGGCCGGCCTGATGGCCTGGCCCCTGCTGGTGCTGGCTGAAAATCAGCCCACCGGCATGCAGGAGGATGTTCAGACATTAAAAAAACAGGTCCTTGAGTTGAATCGCGACCTGTTTATGCTGGAAGAAGACCTACTGTTCCCCTCCAATACCCAGGTCTCGGTGTTTCTGTCCATGGATGTCGGCAGCTTTTTCCAGCTCGACTCGGTTTCCCTGAAGCTGGATGGCAAGGAAGTCACCAATTACCTGTATACCCCCCGGGAAATCAAGGCCCTGGTCCGGGGCGGCGTACAACGCCTGCATATCGGCAACATCAAGAACGGGGAGCACGAGCTTGTCGCCTTCTTCACCGGCAAGGGACCGCACGGGCGCGACTATCGACGCGGCGCCACCGCAACCATCAAGAAAGGACTCGGGCCGAAATACGTCGAACTTCAGATCGTTGATGCCACCCACAACCAGCAACCGGAATTCAACGTCAAGGAATGGTAATGGCCGGCCACACTCTGCGGCGCCTGTTATTGCTGTTGCTGAGCCTGCTGGCCACCGGCGGCAGTTTTGCCGGCGCCGACAAACCACAACGTGTCAAGGACCTCCAGTATGGCGAGGTCCTGTTCCATTTTTACCAGGATGACTATTTTACCGCCATCTCACACCTGATGGTGGCCCAGGCGCAATCGCAACTTCCGCACCACCACGATGAGGCAGAATTACTGCTGGGTGGCCTGCAACTCTCCTATGGCATGCTCGACGCGGCCGAACAACGCTTCCGTAAATTACTTGGCCCCGACGTCAGTCCTGCACTGCGCAACCGTGCCTGGTTTTACCTGGCAAAAATTGACTACCAGCACGGACTTTTCGAGAAAGCCCACAAAGTACTTGGACGTATCGAAAAACCCAAAGACAAATCCCTGCGCGCCGAACTTGCCGTACTGGGAGCCAATATCGACATGGCCATGGGTAAGGACAGCGATGCCGCAAAACTGTTGGGCAAAGCGCACGCACCGGAAGGCCTGGAAGAATACCTGCGTATCAACAAAGGTATCGCACAACTGCGCGCCGGCGACATCAAGGGTGGCCGAAAAACACTCGACAAACTCGGCAAGGCGTCTGTCGATAACGAAGAATTGCTGGCATTGCGCGACCGTGCCAATCTGGCGCTGGGCTATCAGTTGTTACGCGAAGGAGAAAGCAAGCCAGCACGCAAATACCTGAACCGGGTTCGTTTGCGCGGCCCCTTCATGCAGGAAGCCCTGCTGGGCGCCGGCTGGGCCGATGCAGAACGCGGCAACTATGAAGCCGCCCTGACACCCTGGCTGAAGCTGCTTGATCTCGACAGTAACCAGCCCGCCGCACACGAAGCACGTCTTGCCGTCCCCTATTCATTTGCGCAGCTGGGCGACCGTGATCGCGCCACCTATTTCTACGAACAGGCTATCGGCTACTACGATGCAGAACAGGAAAAGCTCGATGCCGCCATTCAGGCGGTTAAATCCGGCGCCCTGCTCAAGCTGCTCGGCCAGGCGGATACGCACAAATCGGGCGGATGGTTGAATGACGCGCCAGCGCTTAAGAATATCCCCTCCGGTCGTTACCTGGTCGATGTACTTGCCCGACACCCCTTCCAGGAAAACCTGAAGGATTACCGCGACCTGGGTTTTCTTCAGGCGCTTCTCAGCCGACGCCTCAGCAACATTGATTTACTGCACGACATGGTCGACACGCGTCGCCTGGCGTATGAAACGCGCGCACCCGAAATCCGCAAACGACTGGATGAACGTGAAGCGCAGGCGCTACAGACGCGCTGGCAAGCGCTGAATAAAAAACTGCAAACACTATCGAAAGATAACAAGCCACTGGAACTGGCAACCGGTAAGGAAAAACAACAACTGGCCCTGCTGGACAAGGTGCAGAAAATCCTCAATCGCCTGCCTGAAGACGATAAACGCAAGGCCACCCTGCAGGACAAGGCACGCTGGCTGCGCGGCGTACTTTACTGGCAAATCTACGCAAACTACCCCGCGCGTCGATGGGATGTGCGCAAGCAGTTACAACAGTCCGGACCGGCAATTGAAGCCTTACTGGCAAAACACAATGAGATAGAACAGGCGCTTGACACTGTACCTGACGGTTTCAGCGGCTATGATCAACGCATTGAGGCTTTGCGCAAGCGTATCCTTGCACTAACGCCCGGCCTGCAGGAAGCGCGCAATCACGCCAGCCAGCAGATCTACAAGCTCGCCATGCACGAGCTTGATGCGCGTCGGCAACGCCTCGTCAGCTACCGCGCCCAGGCCCGTTATGCGCTGGCGCGCGGTTACGATCAGCTGGCAGAGAAACAACCTGCGGAGACGGGCCAGTGAAAACCCGTATGAGCGTTATTTTCGTAGCCATACTCGGCGCCGGCTGCACATCGCTGCACCTGCCCGGCAGCCATGACAACGCCACCATCGGCTCACTGAAGGCGCCGAACCTGCCGGACATACCGCACCTGGCAAAACGCGACAACCAGAAGGCCGCGATTCTAAACTACCAGGCGTTTCTCGACGAATCACCGGAGAATGTCTTTGTCCCGGAAGCCATGCGCCGGCTTGCCGACCTCTATCTTGCCGAAGAACAGGACGCGCTGGGCGAAGGCCAGGCGCAGCCCGGCAGCACCTCACGCGCCGCCGGCCTCTACGCGGAACTTCTGAAACGCTACCCTGACCGCAAAAACAATGACACAGCGCTTTACCAACTGGCGCGTGCCTACGAGCAGTCAGGCGAACCCGAGCCCGCCATGCGGGCTCTGAACCGCTACACAACTCAATATTCGGGCAAAGACAAATACGATGAAGCCCAGTTCCGGCGCGGTGAATATCTGTTTATGCACCGCAAGTTCCGTGAAGCAGCAGTGGCCTACCAGGCCGTACTCGATGCCGGCGGCGGCTCTGACTTTCACCAGCAGGCGCTTTATAAACTCGGTTGGGCGCGTTTTAAACTGAATGACTATGAATCTGCGCTGAATGCCTATATCAGCCTGCTGGATGAGGTGCTTGGCAATCACGACAGTACGGAATTACCGAAACAACTGCCACGCGCCGACCAGGAACGTCTCAACGACACCTTGCGCGCCATCAGCCTGAGCTTTTCCTATCTCGGTGATGTGAAAGCCATACAGCAATATTTTTCCGCGCAGGGGAACAGGCCCTACGAACCGCTGATCTATGCGCGCCTGGCGGCCCTGCACCTTTCCAAGGAACGCTATAGCGATGCGGCCGAGACCTACCGGTTGTTTGCCGACGCACACCCCCAACACCGTGAAGCTCCATTATTCCTGTCACGGGTGATCGACGTTTACAAGAAAGCCGGCTTCGGCAAGCAGGTGCTTGAAGAAAAGAAAGCCTTTGTCGAACGTTTCCAGCCTGACAGCGATTACTGGGAACACCATAACCCGGCGGATTCGCCCGAGGTGCTGAGCCAGGTACAACGCCACCTGCGCGACATTGCCGAGCATTACCACGCCAAAGCACAGCAACAGAAAAAACCGGCAGACTTTGCCGAAGCCGGCCGCTGGTACCGTCTGTTCCTGGGCGCCTTCCCGGACAGCAAACAGACACCGTACATGAACTTTCTCTATGCAGAACTGCTGACCAGCGCCGGCAAGCACGGCGAAGCCGCGATGCAGTACGCCTATACCGCCTATCAATACGGCAAGCATGAAAAAGCTGCCGAAGCCGGTTACGCCGCACTGCTCGCCTACCGCAAGCACGAACCCACCCTCCATGGCCAGGCGCGCGCCGACTGGCACCTGGCGGGCATCACCAGCGCGTTGCGCTTTGCAACGACTTTCCCCGATCACAAACAGGCGTTGGCCGTACGCACACTGTCTGCCCAGCAACTCTATGCGCTCAAGGACTACCAGGGCGCCACTTCCGCCGCACTGCCGGTTGTCGACAATCCACGCGCCAGCGCCAAACTGAAGTTGTCAGCCTGGACCGTCATCGCACACGCGCGTTTTGACCTTCACGACTATCTCAAAGCCGAGGCCGCCTACCAGGAAGTGCTGGCGCGCACGCCACGTCAGGACAAAAAACGCCGTGCGCTACAGGAAAAGCTGGCGGCCAGTATTTACAAGCAGGGGGAACAGGCGCGTAACGGCGGGGATCTCGCCGGGGCGGCCGAGCAGTTCCTGCGCATCGCTTCCATTGTTCCGCAGTCGCCGATTAACGTCACGGCACAATACGATGCCGCCGCGGCCTATATCGCACTCAAGCGCTGGCCTGACGCGATTCGCATTCTCGAAACATGGCGGCGCGCCAACCCGAAAAACACGCTGCAGGCCGATGTCACACGCAAACTCGCCGTACTCTATCGTGAAAATAAACAGCCGCTTCGCGCTGCCGGTGAGTTCGAGCGCATCGCTGCCAGCGAAAAAGACCCCGCCCTGCGTCGCGAGGCAAGGCTGACCACGGCGAGTCTTTACCAGCAGGCCGGTCGCGATGACAAGGCAATCGTCGCCTACAAACGTTTCATCAAGACATTCCCGCAACCTGTCGAACCTGTCATGGAAGCGCAGTATCAACTGGTACAGCTGTACGGGAAATCCGGTCAGACCGGCAAGCAGCGTTACTGGCAAAAACAACTGGTCAAGTCCGATCGTACCGCCGGCAAACAAAAATCCGAACGCACCACCTACCTCGCGGCTCACGCACGCCTGGCACTGGTTGCAGACGCGCATAGCGCCTATCGAAAGGTTGAACTGAAAGAACCGCTGAAGAAAAACCTGAAGCGTAAGAAGAAATACATGCAGGCCGCCATCAAGGGTTACACCGAAGCTGCCGCCTACAAGGTGGCCGACGTCTCGACTGAAGCCACCTTCCATATCGGTGAAATCTACAAGGACTTCGGTGCAGCACTGACGGCCTCCGAACGCCCGCACAACCTGAATCAGGAAGAGCTGGAACAGTACGACATGCTGCTTGAAGAACAGGCGTATCCGTTTGAGGAAAAATCCATCAAAGTACACGAAGCCAACGCCCAACGCACGGCTGACGGACTCTATGACAAATGGGTACGCAAGAGCCTTGCGGAGCTTGCTGAACTGTTGCCGGTGCGTTACGCCAAACAGGAAAAGGGAGAGGACTTTGTCGCCGTGCTTCAATAAGGCCCTGCTTGCCCTGATGGTTCTCCTGTTCACCGCAGGTTGCGCCAGCGTGCGCGCACCTGACCACGGGGGCAATGGCGCGGAAAAACAACCGGTCAAACTACCGCGCAGCTATGACAAGGCGCTGGTACTCATGCAAAGCGGTGACTACCAGGCGGCTATCCCGGTACTGGATGCCTTTATCGACAAACATCCGGAGCTGGCCGGCCCGCAACTGAATCTTGGCATTGCCTATCATCTGACCGGACAGGACGAGGCTGCTGTCGAAACGCTGAATCACGCGTTGCAACTCAACCCGTCCAACCCGGCCACCTGGCACCAGCTGGCGATCATCTACCGCACCCAGGGCGACTTCGACGCCGCGCTGGATGCCTACCGCAAAGCCCTGGAACTTGACCCGGATTACGCGCTGGCCCACCGAAATATCGGCATTCTCTATGACCTGTACCTGCAAAAACCGGGGCAGGCGTTGCAGCACTACCGGAAATATCTCGCCCTCGAAGGCGGGAAAGACAAAACCGTCAGCCGCTGGATAACCGATCTTGAACGTCGCAGCGGCAACGCACAGGCAAAGGTAAGCCGATGAAAATCAGTAAACTGTCCCCGATATACTTCCTGCTCTTTCCACTTTTGCTACAGGCGGAAGAGAAGATCGACCTCGATGGCATGTCCATTATCGGCAACCGCGAACTGCCCAAGGCGTTGTTTATTGTCCCCTGGAAAGATCCGGAGGCCGCCATGGCGCCAGACCGCCCCGTCAACAGCCTGATCAACGACAGCTTACAGCCGGTCGATCCCGACGTTTTCCGACGTAAATTGCAATATTTTGACGTAGTTCACAAAACCGACTCAAGCAACGCGCTTGAATCCCCGTAATACACAGGGACAACCCCAAGGAGTTCACCATGGATATCTACTCAACGCTCGTCCAGTTCTTCCAGGCCGGCGGCCTGTTTATGTACCCCATTGTGGTGGTGCTTGCGCTGGGCGTCGCCATTGCCGCAGAACGTTATATCTACCTGACTGCCGCACGCGCCACTAACCAGCGCGTGTGGAAACAGGTGATGCCGCTGCTCATGGACGGCAACTACAGCCAGGCGATCGCCATCACCGAAAAATCCAAAGCGGCACTGAGCCGCATCCTGCGCTATGGACTGGATCGCACCGGTAGCAATGTCCGCCGCGACGATGTCGAGGTCGCGATGGAGGAAGGCCTGATGGAAACTGTACCGCGACTGGAAAAACGCACCCACTACCTGGCCACCTTTGCCAACATCGCCACCCTGCTGGGCCTGCTCGGCACCATCATGGGCCTGATCCAGGCCTTTACTGCGGTCGCCAACGCCAACCCGGCAGAAAAGGCTGACATGCTGTCCGCCAGTATCTCGGTGGCGATGAACACCACGGCATTCGGCCTGATGGCCGCCATTCCGCTGCTGCTCATCTATACGGTGTTGCAGACCAAGACCACCGAACTGGTCGACAGCCTGGAAATGGCTTCGGTGAAATTTCTCAATATTCTCACCGAGCGTAACGGGGCATCAGCCGGATGAAACGTCGCTGGCGTAAAAAACCGGCGGGCGACCCGGCCGAGGTCAACATCACGGCCTTTATGAACCTGATGGTCATACTGGTGCCGTTCCTGCTGATCACGGCAGTATTTTCCCGTATTACCATTCTGGAGGTTAACCTGCCGAACGAAGGGGCACCTTCTAAAGCTGCGGCCAAAGATGAAAAGGAAAAACTCCAGCTGGAAGTCATCGTGCGCCGTAATGTGATTGAAATAGGCGACCGCAAGCGTGGCCTGCTGAAACTCATCCCCGTCGCACCCGACGGCAGTCACCTGCAACAGGTTTCCGACATGCTGCAGCAGATCAAGGCGCGCGTTCCTGACAAGCGGGACATCACTCTGTTGCTGGAAACCGATACACCCTACGAGCGACTGGTCGAAATGATGGACACGCTACGCGTTGCCCGCGTCGAGCGGGACGGTGAAGTTGTCATGGCCGAACTGTTTCCGGCTATCTCCATCGGCGATGCGCCGGCAGGCAAGCTGCGCACAGCAAAAAGGAACCACAAATGAAAATGTCACGCCGCGCCAAGCGCATGGAACGCCACCACAAGCGTAGCAAGAGCACGCCGGGCTTCAACCTGGTCTCGCTGATGGACATCTTTACCATCCTGGTTTTCTTCCTGCTGGTGAACACGGGGGAAGGTGAGGTCCTGCCCAGTACAAAAGATGTGCCTCTACCCGAATCGATTTCGGAACTGAAGCCACGCGTGAACATCGTTGTCATGGTGACCGGCAGCGATATCCTGGTGCAGGGCAACCGTGTTGCTCACATCAGCGATATCCCGAATAACGGCAAACTGACAATTGTCGCGCTCAAGACCGCACTGGAAGTGCAGAACCAACGCCGGCTGATCAAAACATCCGGCCACAAGGCGCCGCCACCCGAGGTGACGATCATGGGTAACAAGGCCATCCCCTACAAGCTGTTGAAAAAAGTGATGGCCACCTGCACCGAAGCGGGTTTCGGCAAAATCTCACTCGCTGTGCTGCAGAAACCGGCCCAGGAAAGCTAGGAGAACGACATGGTCTATTCGCATTCGCTCTCACTGCCCTGGTCCATCACAGCGGAAGATGAACGTCGCTTCCGCAAGATACTCACCATCATTATGGCGTTGACGGTGGCGTTGGCTATCGCCATCCCCTACCTGCCGATATTCAAAAAAACCGCCGAGGAAGATATCCAGCTGCCCCCGCGGGTCGCCAAACTGGTGTTTGAAAAACACACGGCCCCGAAACCGAAGCCCAAACCCAGGGTGGTGAAAAAGAAACCCGAACCGGTCAAGAAAAAGACCAAACGGGTAAAGAAAAAACAGCCGACCAAAGTGGCCAAAAAAGTTCAGCCGAAAAAGCCCAAAGTGGAAGCGCTCGAACAGGCGCGCAAAAAAGCCTCCAGTGCAGGCCTGCTGGCCTTGCAGGATTCACTAGCCGACCTGCGCAACCAGTCCGTGGATGAACTACGTGGTGCAAAACGCCTGAGCAACAACGCCAGCAAGGCGCGAAAGACCGAACGTTCGCTGATCACCTCGAAAGTCGGCGGCGGCAGCCATGGCATTAACACCTCCCGACTCAGCCGCGACACGGGTTCCACAAAGCTGGTAGCGCGTACCGCGACGCAGGTCAAGAGCTCGATTGTCAAAGCCTCGCTGAACAGCCGTAAGCATCGCAACAACCGCGGCGCATCGCGCAGCTATGAAGATATCCAGATCATCTTCGACCGTAACAAGGGCGCGATCTACAGCCTGTATAACCGCGCGCTGCGCAAGAATCCCGACCTGCAAGGGAAAATGGTCATCCGCCTGACGATTACAGCGTCCGGCAAGATTACCCATATCGCACTGGTCTCCAGTGAACTCGGTGACACTGCGCTGGAAAAGAAACTGCTGCGACGTATAAAAATGTTTAATTTCGGCGCCAAACAGGTCGAGGATGTGACGGTGACCTATCCCATCGACTTCCTGCCCGCCTGATTGTCGGGTTATCAAGACGAAGGGCGTTGGTTCAAACCCAACCCGCGCATTTCCTTCTGAGTTGAGGCGAGCGGCAAGACGGAAATTGCTTTATGTGCATGATGCCTCTGAGCTTAAAGACCTGCGTGTACCGCCGGGGAACCGGCTTGAAGCACTTCGGGGTAATCGGAAGGGTTACCACTCGATCCGCGTAAACGATCAGTGGAGGATCGTATTTCGTTGGCAGGGCGGCAATGCCTTCGAGATTGAGATCGTTGATTATCATTGAGTAGAGGTTTTTACAATGAAACAGCCAGTTAATCCGTTCCATCCGGGAGAAATCCTGCTAGAAGAATTTCTTCAGCCTGCGGGCATGACGCAAGCCGCATTGGCAGAAAAGCTGGGCTGGACCCGTGCACGTTTGAATGAACTCATCCGCGGCAAGCGGGGGATAACCGCCGATGCTGCACTGGATCTGGCCGAGGTATTGGGAACTTCACCAAAGCTCTGGCTGAATCTTCAAGGAACCTATGATATTGCGCAGGCGATGAAACGTCGGGATGTGGCATAGACTCATGATGGGTCTTTCCAGCTCCTAACCCACCGTGGTGACCTGGCCGGCACCGGCAAGATACGCCAGTACAATCCCGGAAAATACTGCAGCGCCAAACCAGTGATTGTTGAGAAACGCCCTGAAACAGGCCGCAGGCTGACGCTCACGAA
>CAYYAP010000002.1:0-8907 GCA_964469575.1 uncultured Thiohalobacter sp. | reverse complement strand
AACCAGTGATTGTTGAGAAACGCCCTGAAACAGGCCGCAGGCTGACGCTCACGAATCAGGTACTGCTGGTACAGGGCCAGCCCGGCGGCCAGTGCGAGCCCAAAATAGAAATACCCCCCCAGCGATGCCGCCTGCCCGGCCAGCGCCAGCGCGCCAAGTGCAAGCAATTGCAGCACCCCGATCACGATCCGGTCCGCATCACCGAACAGGATGGCGGTGGATTTCACACCGATCTTTACATCGTCTTCCCGGTCGACCATGCCGTACATGGTGTCGTAGGCCGTCGTCCACAACACCGTGGCGACGAATAATAACCAGGCCACTCGCGGCACTTCGCCGGTCTGTGCGGCAAACGCCATGGGCACCGCCCAGCCAAAGGCTGCCCCCAGTACGACCTGCGGCAGGTGGGTATAACGCTTCATGAACGGGTAGATCGCGGCAAGCACGACGCCGCCAAATGACAGGTATATGGTCAACCGGTTCATCAACAGGACCAGGGCAAACGCCAGTGCGCATAAGACCCCGAACAGGATCAGCGCCTCACGTGCTGTCACCTTGCCGCTGGCGATCGGCCGGTTGCAGGTTCGCGCCACGTGCGGATCAATCTTGCGGTCGGCATAGTCGTTGATCACGCACCCGGCCGAGCGCATCAATACCACGCCTGCGACAAACACGCCGACCACCAACAAATCCGGTTTGCCTTCACCGGCAATCCACAGCGCCCATAGCGTCGGCCACAGCAGTAAATAGATACCAATCGGCTTGTCGAGCCGCATGAGGCGAGCGTACTGCGTCAAGCGTTCCCTGATTTTGCCGGTATCCACCTTTCCCCCTGCCCTGACTTATGTCACCCGTACTGTTTCAATCGCGGGTAGAAAAATCTCGCTGACCAGTAACGGTTTTCCCCCCACCCGAAACACCGAACGCCGCCCCCAGATCTCCTGTGGCTTGCGGGGCAGGCCCTGAACGGCATCCTCGAACAGCGCGCTGCCACGCGTAATACGCGCCAGTTGAACCGGGCTTCGCTGCATGCCCGGGTCCGCGAACAGGTAGGCGCCCAGCGGCCGGTTCCCCAGGCGGGCCAGTTGCCGTTGCGCACCGGTCAATGTGGTCACGGGCACGACAGTGCGGGCAAACACCCAGGGCTTGCCGTGGCACAGCAATTGTACCTGGCGCACCCAGGCCAGCGCCGTCACCTGCATATCCAGCACCCGCGCCTCATCGAGTTGCGGCCGATACCAGCCTTCATCCACCACCCGCACCGAAAAACCGCCCCGGCAACACCGCTTCAGGCGGTCGGTCAGCGAACCCTCGTCGAGCAACCAGCTACGTAGCGCGTTCGGTATACTCGAACGCAACCAGCGCCGGTGCGTGCGCCAGCGGGGAGTACCGCGGGAGGCTGTGCTGCGTGACACGCTGCGCATAGTCAGTATCCGTATAAAAGGCTAATTATTGCACACTTGACCGGCCAACAACGCTGTCCTGCGGCAATGTTACAAGCTGCGATACAGCGCACATAACCTGTCCAGACCGGTGTGACCCGCATCGCGGAATCTCTCCAGCACGTAACGCAGACTGTGAACCTGACATCAGAAGGCAGGGAATCATCATGCAGTATCAGGCCGTCAACCATCCATTCTTGCACTGGCTTCAACCCGCAGGCGCGCGTCTGAAGCGTGCCATGGACCGCAACCCGGTGCTGCGACTCATCACGCTTGGCCTGCTCAACGGCGCCACCAGCCTGTTACTGCTGTCGCCGGCTATTACCCTGGCCAGCGCCTCACTGGCGGCGCTGTGGTTGTACGGCCACATCCAGGGGCCACTCGACTGGTTTTTCACCGAGGTGCTTTGCGCACTGGCGCTGGTTGCCGGCTGGGTAGGCGTGCAACAGGTCCTGGCCCGCCCGCAACGTCCCGACGGTGTCCTCATCAATGCGCAGGACGCCCCGGACCTGTTCGGAATGCTGGAACGGCGTGCCGCACATTTTCGTCTCCGCCCGCCAGACAAGGTCATACTCACGGACGACGCCACCCTGGCCATCCGGCAAATACCGCAATACGCCTTTCCCTTTGCTCACACACAAATCCTGACCCTGGGCGCTCCACTGCTGTTCTTCCTGTCACGGGACCTGTTCCGGCTGGCACTGGCAGGCGCTATCGCCGCCCACGCCCGCAAACAACATGGCGTACAGGGATGGATACTCCGCCGTTGCGAGGACTGGCCGCAGATAATCGGCGCACTACAGGTCCGACCCGGCCTGGCGACGCACCTGTTTGTTCCTGTGCTGCAACGCGTGAATGCCTTGAACGCGATGCTCAGCCGCGAACTTCACGCGGACATTCAGCAGAATGCCAACCGCTGGGTCAGTGAACAGACGGATGAACAGCAGGCGGAACAGTTACTGGCCAGCCAGGTGCTCACCGACCTGTACCTGCGCAACCAGTACTGGCCGATGATTATGAAAGCCGCTGACCGCTGCCCGACTCCCGTGGTCAAACCCTTCAATCATTTTGAGCTGCTGCTCGGTAAAACGCTGAATTGCGATACGGCCAATCGCTGGCTGCTGCAGGCACAGACCTGCAGTGGCGACAACGGTGAACTACGGGATCTGCTGGCCGGGCTGGGACTGGATCGGCTCACCTGGTCGGGACTGCCGGAACAACCGGCCAGCACCCGCCTGCTGTCACCCTCGATCCTCAAGGCGCTGGACAGCGACTGGCAAACGCGCATCCAGCCACAATGGGATGAACACCACGCACGTTTCCAGCATGACCTGAAGCGTTTTAAACAACTGCAACAACAGCACGCTGAGCAGGCACTGCATAATGAACCCGCCATGCGCTACGTCCAGCTGGCAAAACAACTGCTCGACGCGGATGAAATGGCAAAGATCTGTCAGTCAGTCTGTGAAAATAACCGTAATGATGCGGCATTAAATTTCACCTGTGGCCGTCAACTGGTCGAAGCCGGTCACTCACGGACCGGCTGTGAAGCCCTGCGCCGCGCGGCGGAACTGGACTCCGCGCTGGCGCACCGCGCACAGGCCATCATCAATGAGCAGGATCGAGCCTGGCTCAGGGAGGATAATGGCCCGCACAAGGTACAGGCCTGACGGGCTTCTGCATCAGGCCTGCGCATAACGCGTGGCATGCCCCAACCAGCGCCGAATAATCGGCGCGACATGATCGGGCGCATGTTGTAATAACCAGCCGGCCGCCTGCTCGACCTGTGGCACCAGCGCCTGGTCACGCAACAGGTCAGCGATACGAAACTGCATCAACCCGGTCTGGCGCGTACCCAGCACCTCGCCGGGGCCGCGCAGTTCCAGGTCACGGCGGGCAATCTCGAACCCGTCATTGGTCTCGCGCAACACCGCCAGCCGCTGGCGCGCCATCTGCGACAACGGACTCTTGTACATCAACACACAACTGCTTTGCTGACTGCCGCGCCCGACGCGACCGCGTAACTGGTGTAACTGCGCCAGCCCCAGCCGTTCCGCGTTTTCGATAATCATCAGCGAGGCATTGGGCACATCGACACCCACCTCGATCACCGTTGTCGCCACCAGCAGATCAAGTTCACCACGCTTGAAGGCTTCCATGCGCTGCATTTTTTCCGTGTCTTTCAGGCGACCATGCACCAGCCCCACATTCAGTTCCGGCAAGGCTTCGGCCAGTTGTGTGGCGGTGTCTTCCGCCGTCTGGCATTGCAGCGATTCGGATTCCTCGATCAAGGTGCAGACCCAGTAGGCCTGGCGGCCTTCTCGGCAGGCCTGGCGCGCACGTTGCACCACCTCGGCGCGCCGACTTTCCGCCAGCGCCACGGTCTGTACGGGGGTGCGCCCGGGCGGCAGCTCGTCGATCACCGAACTATCGAGATCTGCATACAGGGCCATGGCCAGCGTCCGGGGAATCGGTGTGGCGGTCATAATCAACTGGTGCGGCACCCGGCGCCGCTCGCGCCCCTTGTCGCGCAGGGCAAGCCGCTGGTGTACGCCAAAGCGGTGCTGCTCGTCGATAATCACCAGCCCCAGCCGGTCAAAGGACACGTCTTCCTGGAACAGCGCATGCGTACCGATCAGCAACTGCACGTCCCCCGACTGCATGGCCTCCAGCAATTCGCGCCGGGCCTTGCCTTTGACGCGGCCCGACAACCAGCCGATACGAATGCCCAGCGCATCAAACCAGCGCTGGAAATTGGCGAAGTGCTGTTCGGCCAGCAGTTCGGTCGGCGCCATCACGGCCACCTGGTGGTGACTGGCCAGCGCACGCACTGCCGCAGCGGCCGCGACCACTGTCTTGCCGGAACCCACATCACCCTGCACCAGGCGCATCATCGGGTGCGGCTGCGCAAGATCGTGCAGGATCTCATCGACAACGCGTCGCTGCGCTGCAGTCAGGGTAAAGGGCAACTGCCGGTAGAACTGTTGCAACAGGGCATCGCCATCTTCCAGGGGTGGCGCCTGCAAGCGCGTGGCGCGCTGGCGCACAGCGCGCAAACTGAGGTGGTGGGCTAGCATTTCCTCAAACGCCAGCCGTTGCTGGCCGGGATGGGTGCCAGCTTCCAGGGAGGCAAGGTCGGCACCGGGTGGGGGGCGGTGAATGTAATGCAAGGCGGCCTGCAAATCCGCAAACCCTGTCGATGTGCGCAAAGGTTCAGGCAACCACTCCGGCAGGTTGGTTTCGTCGAGCAGCGCCAGCGCCTGGTCGCTGAGTTTACGCAAGGTGAGCTGGTGAATCCCTTCACCGGTCGGGTAGACCGGTGTCAACCGGTCCTCGGTCGGTGGATTATCCTGTTCGCCAAGACGCTGATACTCGGGGTGCACCATTTCCAGTGAAGCCGGCCCGCGCCGCACTTCGCCGTACAGGCGCAGGCGCACGCCACGTTCGAAACCGGCCTGTTGTACCTTGCTGAAATGAAAAAACCGCAACATCAACGAACCGGTACCGTCACTGACCCGCACCAGCAAACTGCGGCGTCGACCAAACTTTACCTCGGCAAGATCGACGCTCACCTCGACCACGGCATGATCGCCGGGGCGAAGGCCCCCCAGCGCCACCACCCGGGTGCGATCCTCGTAACGGCGCGGTAAATGGAACAACACATCCTGCACCGTCTCGATGCCAAAGGCCGCCAGCTTTTCAGCCGACTTCGGGCCTACGCCACGCAGGGTGGCAACGGGGGTTTCATCAAGCATAGCGTCCTGCCCTGCTCGCCAATCAGTGATTCAATACCAGGACTGCATCCATCTCCACTGCAGCGTCTTTGGGCAAGGCCGCCACACCGACCGCCGCACGCGCCGGATAGGGTTCCTGGAAGTAATCGGCCATGACCTGGTTCACCAGCGGGAAGTGGCCGAGGTCGGTGAGAAAGATATTCAGCTTGGCGATATCCGCCAGACTGCCGCCTGTCGCATCGGCTACCGCTGACAGGTTATCGAATACGCGACGGATCTGCGCTTCCATGTTGCCCTCCACCATCTCCATGGTATCCGGCACCAGCGGGATCTGCCCGGACAGGTACACCGTGTCGCCACACTGTACGGCCTGCGAGTAGGTTCCAATGGCCTGTGGCGCCCTGTCGGTATGAATGACCTTGCGTTGCATACTGTCTCCTCAGTGTTTGGTGCGACTGATGCGCATGACCGCCGGCAACTTGCGGATGCAACGCATCACGTGCGCCAGGTGCTGCCGGTCACGCACTGTCAGGGTAAAATTCAGCGCCGTGTCGAGGCCGTCACGTTCCTCGATCGACACATTCTCAATGTTCGATCCACGCTCGGAAATTTCCGCCGCGATGGTCGCCAGCACACCTTTCTGGTTCGTCACGTCAACGCGCACCTCGGCGGAAAACTCGCCTTCGATATCCGGCTGCCACTGCACGTCGATCCACTTGTCGGGGCGACTGCGGTAATCCCCAAGGTTATTGCAGGTTGCGGTATGGATGACGAGGCCGCGGCCGGTACTGATGAATCCAATAATATTATCGCCGGGAATCGGCCGGCAACAGCGGGCAAAGTGCACCACCATCCCTTCTGTACCGCGAATTGCCAGTGGCTGACTGTGTACATCATCCTGCGCTGATGCCCCGGTACCTTCCTCGGCAGGTACCAGGCGGCGCGCAACCAGCATCGCCGCACGATTACCCAAACCAATATCCGCACACAAGGCCTCACAGGAATCGAAACCGGATTCCTCTATGGTGTTCTGCAGGTCCGCTTCCGGAATATCCTGCAACGCACTGCCTATACCCTGCAAGGCCTTGTCGAGCATACGCTGTCCCAGTTCGGCGGCTTCGTCGTTCTGCAGGTTTTTCAGGTAATGACGGATATTGGAACGCGCCTTGGCTGTGGCGACAAAATTCAGCCAGGCCGGGTTGGGGTGCGCGCCGGCGGCAGTAATCACCTCTACGGTCTGACCATTCAGCAAAGGCGTGCGCAAGGGCGCCAGGCGACGATCAATTTTGGCGGCAATGCAGGTGTCGCCCACGTCGGTATGCACGGCGTAGGCGAAGTCCACCGCCGTCGCACCACGGGTCAGGTTCAGGATATCGCCGGCGGGCGTGAACACGTAGACTTCATCGGGGAACAGGTCGATCTTGACGTTTTCCAGGAACTCCAGCGAGTTGCCGGCGTTGCGTTGCATCTCCAGCAGTTCGCGCAACCACTCGCGCGCGCGCGCCTGTGCATTGTTGGCGCCATTGGCCTTGTCACTGCTCTTGTACAGCCAGTGCGCCGCGATACCGGACTCCGCCACACGCTCCATATCTTCCGTACGAATCTGCACTTCGACCGGTACGCCATAAGGTCCGAACAACACCGTGTGCAGGGACTGGTAACCATTGGCCTTGGGGATAGCGATGTAGTCCTTGAACTTGCCGGGTACGGGCTTGTAGAGGTTGTGCATCTTGCCCAGTACGCGGTAGCAGGTGTCCACGCTGTCGACAATAATACGGAAGGCGTACACGTCGAAGACTTCGTTGAAGGAACCCGCGTGGTCGCGGATTTTTTTATACAGGCTGTAGATATGTTTTTCACGGCTCAACAGGCGGCACTGGAGCTGTTCTTCGTCGAGCCGTTGCTGGATGGCGGATTCGATCTTGTTAAGTATTTCCTTGCGGTTGCCGCGCGCCTTTTTGATCACGTCGGACAGCACCCGGTAGCGCATCGGGTAGAGTGCCGCCATGCCAAGTTCTTCCAGTTCCAGGCGGATCTGGTTCATACCCAGCCGGTTGGCGATGGGGGCGTAAATGTCCAGGGTTTCGCGGGCAATGCGTCGGCGCTTGTCGGCGCGCATCACGCCCAGGGTGCGCATGTTATGCAGGCGGTCGGCCAGCTTCACCAGGATGACGCGGATATCACGCACCATCGCCAACATCATCTTGCGGAAATTTTCCGCCTGCGCCTCGGCCTGGCTTTCAAACTTGATCTGGGTCAGCTTGCTGACGCCATCGACCAGCTCGGCCACTTCCTCGCCAAATTCTGTTTCAATGGTGTCCTTGGCGATGTCCGTGTCTTCGATCACATCGTGCAGGATCGCCGCGATAATACTCTGGTGATCCATGTGCATCCCGGCGAGAATGCGCGCCACCGCCACCGGGTGGTAGATATACGGTTCGCCGGTTACGCGGTGCTGGCCTTCGTGCGCCTCGGCGCCGAACAGGTAGGCGCGGTACACCTCGCTGACCTGCGACTTGTCGAGATAAGCCTCAAGCAGTTTGCACAGATCGCTGATCAGGAAGCGCTGTACATCGGGCACCGGTTTTGTCAACGGAGTCGCCATAAACACTGGATCGTTTCAAGGTTGGGAAGTTGCGCCAAGATCATAGGCGAAATACCCCGTGGCTGCACGATGCCAGACGCAAAAAAGCCGCGACGGGAAACCCGGCGCGGCTTTTTCCTTGTACGGTCTGTAAGTTACAGCGTATCAGCTGGCCGGCGTATCCGTCGGTTTGGCGCTTGTTGCCGCCTCGGTCTGCTCATCCACCGCGCTCAGGGCTTCGCCGGCTTCCACTTCAGCGGCCTCGATATCCTCGGGCTTTTCATCAAGAATGGCCGGTGTCACGTAGTCCTCGGCAATCTCGCGCAGCGCGACGACGGTCGGCTTGTCATTTTCCCATTCCACGAACGGTTCGGCGCCCTTGGCCAGCTGACGTGCGCGCTTGGTCGCCACCAGCACTAACTGAAAACGGTTATCAACCTTGTCGAGACAATCTTCTACGGTAACTCGTGCCATGCTCTTTTCGCCAGATGATCGGTGATAGGACGCGCAAGTGTACGCGAATCAGTCGCTTGATTCCAGCAAACCGGCCAGCGCCGAGGCGTGGCGCCGGCGCTGGGGCTCCAGCCTCAGGCGACGACTGACAAACACTGTCCGCAAGTCGTCCACCGCCGTCTCAAATTCATCATTGAATATAAGGTAATGATACTCGTCGTAGTGCGACATTTCGCTGATCGCATCGCGCATGCGCCGTTCGATAATGTCTTCACTATCCTGACCACGCGCCGTCAGCCGCTCACGCAGCGCCGCTGCGTTGGGCGGCAGGATAAACACCTTGACCGCCTCGGGCGCAGCGCTCGCCACCTGGCGCGCACCCTGCCAGTCGATTTCCAGAATCACGTCACGGCCCGCTTGCAGCTCGGCCTCCACCGTAGCGCGGCGGGTACCGTAGTAGTTATCGAATACCTGTGCATATTCCAGGAACTCGCCGGCCTCGACCAGGCGCTCGAACTCCGCCTTGTCGGTAAAATGGTAATCCACCCCGTCCTGCTCGCCCGGACGCGGCGCGCGGGTGGTGTTGGAGACCGACACCACCACATCCGCCAAGCGTTCCAGCAAGGCCTTGACCATGCTGGTTTTACCGGCGCCGGAGGGGGCGGAAATAATGTAAAGCGTACCTTGTGACATA
>CAYYAP010000001.1:0-68942 GCA_964469575.1 uncultured Thiohalobacter sp. | reverse complement strand
GTCACCGGGTAGTCCCGTCAAAAGGTATCGGTGGCTTCGCTGGCCATACCTCGGGACGGCTGGTTGCGGTCAAACGCAGCTTACTGGCGCGTGAGGGTGTTGAAATCCGTTGAGCGAAGCCCCATGTGTGGTGTCCTGCACATTTATTCTGTTTAAAGTAAAAGGCTTTTGACTATGAGCGTAGAAACCCGGAAAGAAACCATGGAATTTCAGGCCGAAGTGCGTCAGCTGATGAAGTTGATGATTCATTCACTGTACTCCAACAAGGAGATCTTCCTGCGTGAGCTGATCTCCAATGCCTCCGATGCCTGTGACAAGTTGCGTTTCGAGGCCTTGTCCAATGAAGCGCTGTATGACGGTGACAGTGCGCTGAAGATTCGCGTTGAATTCGACAAGGATGCCCGCACGATCACTGTCAGCGACAATGGCGTCGGCATGTCGCGCGATGAAGTGGTGGATAATATCGGCACCATCGCCAAGTCCGGCACCCGGCAGTTCTTTGAGTCACTGACCGGCGACCAGAGCCATGACCTGGAACTGATCGGGCAGTTTGGCGTGGGTTTCTATTCCTGTTTTATCGTCGCAGACAAGGTGACCCTGACCACGCGCCGCGCCGGCGAAGCGGCTGACCAGGCTGTGCAGTGGGAATCGGACGGGGAAGGCAGCTACAGCCTCACCACGACGACGAAAGACAGCCGGGGCACCGAAATCGTCCTGCACCTGCGCGAAGGGGAAGATGAATTTCTCGATGCCTGGCGACTGCGTTCCATCATTACCCGCTACTCCGACCATATCGCTATCCCCATTGAAATGCCGTCGCAGGACGAGGACAAGAAAGGCGAATACGAGGCAATTAACAATGCCTCTGCCTTGTGGAAACGCCCGAAGAAAGACATCAGCGACGAGGAATACCGGGAATTCTACAAACACGTTGCACATGATTTTGGCGAACCGCTGACCTGGACCCATAACCAGGTCGAGGGTACCCAGTCTTACACCAGCCTGATGTACATCCCCAAAACCGCACCCTTTGATCTGTGGGATCGAGACCGCCGCCATGGCATCAAGCTGTATGTAAAGCGTGTGTTCATTATGGACGATGCCGAGCACCTGATGCCGCAGTATTTGCGTTTCGTGCGTGGTCTGGTGGACTCGGACGACCTGCCGCTCAACGTGTCACGTGAAATTCTCCAGCAGAACAAATTCATCGACGGCATTCGCGCCGCTTCGGTGAAGAAAGTGCTCGGTCTGCTGGAAACGATGGAAAAGAATGAGCCGGAGAAGTATGCCGAGTTCTGGACGCAGTTTGGCCAGGTGATGAAAGAAGGCCCGGCCGAGGACTTTGCCAACCGCGAACGCATTGCCAAATTATTACGTTTCTCCTCGACCCATACGGACAGTGAGGATCAGACGGTCTCGCTGGAGGACTACATCAGCCGCATGCCGGAAGGGCAGGACAAGATCTACTATGTCACGGCGGATGGGTTCCCGGCGGCGAAGAACAGCCCGCACCTCGAAGTGTTCCGCAAGAAAGGTATCGAAGTCCTGTTGCTGAGCGATCGTGTCGATGAATGGCTGGTTTCTCATCTGACCGAATTCGACGGCAAGTCGCTGGTCTCGGTCGCCAAGGGTGACCTGGACCTCGGCAAGCTGGGCGGGGATGAAGCGGACAAGATCGACGAGAAAGCGGCAGAGGAATACAAGGACTTCCTCGACAAGGTGAAAGAGACCCTTGCTGACGAAGTTAACGAAGTCCGCGCCAGCCAGCGCTTGACCGACTCGCCATCCTGCCTGGTGCTGGGTGAGCAGGAGATGGCCATGCACATGCAGCAACTGTTGAAGCAGGCCGGTCATGAGGTACCGGACAGCAAGCCGATACTGGAGATCAATATGGACCACCCGCTGGTCAAGCGCCTGCGTGATGAAACCGATGAGACACGTTTCGCCGACTGGTCAACTTTATTGTTCGAGCAGGCGATGCTCAGTCAGGGCGGGCAGCTGGATGACCCCTCGACCTTTGTCAAACGGCTGAACGGAATTCTGGTCGGGTTGTCCGACTGACTATGTCAGACGAAGGGACAGGCCGGGATAGCGGAAACAGCACGGGCAAACCGTTGATGAAGGTCACCGTGTTCAGTGACTATATCTGCCCGTTCTGTTACATCGGTGAGCTGCGTCTCAATCACCTGCGAGAACACTATGATCTGCGGGTGAACTGGTGCGCCATCGAAATACATCCCGAGACTGACCCGGGCGGCGAGCCGGTAACGGCGTTGGGTTACGATAATTCACGCTGGTTATCGATGATGGCATCGCTGAACGAAATGGCGGCGGATGAAGGCGTCACTCTGAAAGAGCACAATTTCACCACCAATTCGCACTCGGCGCTGTTGCTGGCCGAGGCGTCCAAGATGCTCGGTCGTGATGTGTTCTACCGCTTGCACCAGTCGTTGTTTGAGGCTTTCTTTGTTGACGGCGTGAATATTGGTGACCGTACCCTGCTCGAAGACCTGGCCCATCAGGCCGGGATGAATGACAGTCAGATTATCGCCGCGTGGGAAGAAAAGGCTGCATCCGACAAGCTGGCGCAGTATCGCAAGGCGGCTCTCGAACTTGGCGTACAGGCGACGCCGACCTTTTTTATCGGTGAAAAACGCCTGGACGGCGCCGTGCCTTATGCACAATTACTCGATGCGGCACGAGCCGCCGCATGAGTGAGCCGGTACGTCTGGACAAATGGTTGTGGGCCGCGCGTTTTTTCAAGACGCGGAGTATCGCGGCGCATGCGGTGTCGGGTGGCAAGGTACAGCTCAACGGCGCGCGGGTAAAACCGGCGCGAACCGTCAAGGTTGGCGACAACCTGGCGATTCATAAAGGTGGGCTGACCTGGCAGGTAGAGGTTCTCGTGCTGTCAGGCCGGCGTGGCCCCGCCAGCACGGCACAAACCCTGTACCAGGAATCCGGGGACAGTATACGTAAACGTGAGGCCGTGTCTGAACAGTTTCGGCTGGCGGTGGCCAGCACGCCGCGTCCACAGCACAAGCCGGACAAAAAATCCCGTCGTCAGTTACGTAACCTGAAAGAGATAACCTAGCAATAAGCCGGTTCGTGAATAAAGGCGGGTCGGCGCAGGTTGTTGAGGATATTCAGCACTGGATCATTGCCTGGCCCCGTACTGATTTCCAGCGGTTGTGTGCCGGCCAGTGTGCTCTGCCAGCTCAGGTTGTTCTGGGGTACATCGGTACGGATCAGCGCCAGATCATAGTCACGCAAGGCCATGGCAATCTGTGCTTCCTGCGCGGAACGGGCGCGGAACAGCTGGGTCTGGTTGCCGATGGTGTTCTGGACCAGTTCCGCCAGGCTGTCGTCGTCTTCAACATGCAGGATTTTCGGTGGGCGACCGGCCGAGCGTTGACCGGCCTGCTTCAGGGCAAATAACAGTCGTGCATAGTCCGCCGAGCGTGACAGCCAGTCAGGGCCGCTGTCGCCGCGTTCTGTCTCGCGGGTCGTGGAAATCACCAGCACCGAGGTGCGGGGGTGTTCCTGGCGCAGCTCCATGGCAAAGGAAATGCCGTCGCGGTCAGCCAGCAGCAGGTCAATGGCAATGCCGTCGTAGTGGTGCTCCCACAGCAGTTGTCGGGCGTCCTCGGCGCGCGTCACGCAGTCCACCTGGATACCGGCGGCTTCGAAGCGTTTGCGGAGTGGTTCGAGTTTTCCCTTGTCGGACGAGCAAAGCAAAAGGCGCGTAAAACGGATGTCTAGTGAAGGCATGTAGCGTCTGTTTAGTTGTCAATTTGATAATCTTCATAACGGCTGCGCAGGCAAAAAATTAAGTGAACGGTTCCGTTCTGCATCGCCCTGACAATGGGCTTGTTTAACCCCTTGTGTTCTGGTGGATTTTTATGATCGCCATGCATTTTACGGCCAGTTTCAGTAACATGTTGCGCCTTTGCAGGAGGTGGCCACCACCACCGTACAACCGGAGCAGACATGCGCCCATTGCAGCTATTGATCATCCTTGAAACCGAATTTGAAAGTGTCCAGCACGGCCAGCACACCCCGGTGATGCTGTGGGGGCCGCCGGGGGTGGGCAAGTCCCAGATTGTCGCCCAGATTGCCGGGCGTCACGGGGTGCCGGTCATTGATATCCGCCTGTCGCAAATGGAACCGACAGACCTGCGCGGTATTCCGTTCCGGGTCGGGGATAGTGTCGAATGGGCAGTACCGGCCATGCTCCCGGATGTTGAGCGTCATGGTGAAAAAGGTATTCTGTTCCTCGACGAAATCACCTCGGTTCCGCCCAGTGTGTCGGCGGCGGCCTACCAGTTGATCCTGGATCGCCAGCTCGGTGCCTATACGGTGCCGGAAGGCTGGGCGATTTTCGCCGCCGGCAACCGCCAGGGTGATCGCGGTGTCACCTACAGCATGCCATCGCCGCTGGCCAACCGTTTTTCGCACTACGAACTGGACGTTAATCTCGACGACTGGGTAGCCTGGGCGTATGCCAATGGCATTGATGAACGCCTGATCGCCTTCCTGCGTTTCCGGCCGGAACTGTTATTTGAATTTGACCCGGCCCATAACCCGGTGGCCTTCCCCTCACCGCGTTCCTGGGAGTTTGCGCACCGTGCCCTGCAAAAGTTTGATCGTCATCCCGCCGTGCTGGTGGAAGCCCTGCAGGCCTGCGTAGGCCCGGCAGCCGGCATCGAGTTGCACGCCTTTGTCGACAACCTCGACAAGTTGCCGGATATCGACGCGATCACCCGTGGCGAGAAGGTCGGGGTGCCGAAAGAAACGGATTTGCAGTATGCCGTGGCTTCGGCGCTGGTTGGCCGTTCGATTCGTGTGCGTGACGAGGCGGATGCACAGAAAGTATACGGGCATATCATCGATTATGCCGGTGCTTTCCCCCAGCGTGAAATGGGTGTCATGCTGATTTCCGACATGCACCGTGCCATCGGCCAGGAGTTGTTCCAGGTGCCGCAGTTTTCCAAATGGGCCAAGGCGGTCGCCGACGTGATGCTGTTTGAAATGTAACATGTCGGACGATATCGAAACCAAGCTCAGCGCTGCACGTACCCGGCTGATTCTCGATAAACCATTCCTTGGTGCGCTGGTGCTGCGTCTGCCCATGAAGGCGACCAAACCGGAACGCTGCAAAAGCATTGGTACCGATGTCCGCGCGCTTTATTACAACCCGGAGTACATCAGCCAGCTATCACTGGATCAGACGCAGTTCGTACTGGCGCACGAAGCCTTGCACTGTGCCCTCTCGCACTTTGCCCGTCGCCAGCACCGCGTCAAGCATCGCTGGGATATAGCCTGTGATCTGGCCATCAATCCACTGCTGATCCAGGACGGTCTCAAGCCACCGCCCGGCGTTCTGCTGAAAAGCGGATTCGAAGGCATGATGGCAGAGGAAATCTATCCCTACATCGAGGCGGATAGCGAGGAAGAAACCCACGACGACCACTTCTACGACCAGGAGAATGATTCCCGGGGTGATTCATCGGGTGGACCCTCACAGGCGGATGACCCGGACGGTGGAAGTGGACAGGCGCAGGACGAGGATGCCGATTCGTCGCAGGGTGCTCAGCCCCAACCTTTAAGCGAAACGGAGCAGGAACAACTTGCCGTGCAATGGCGTCAGCGCCTCGCGGGCGCCGCGCAGCAGGCCCGGCAGGCGGGCAAACTGGGCGCTGCCATGATGCGGCTGGTCGACCACCTGTTACAGCCACAGTTACCCTGGAGGATGCTGCTGGCGCGTTACATGACGGCGGTGGCGCGCGACGATTACAGTTACCAGCGTCCGTCACGACGTGAAGGCGAAGCGATATTACCCACGTTGAGGAGCGCGCAGGTCAATATTACCCTGGTGCTGGATACCAGTGGCTCGATCCATGACACGGAAATGCAGGAGTTCGTGACTGAAGTCGATGCCATCAAGGGGCAGGTGTGCGCGCGCCTGGTCCTGCATGCCTGTGATGCTGCATTGTGTCAGAACGGACCCTGGGTTTATGAACCCTGGGAAACGTTTACCCTGCCCGAAGGGATTGTTGGCCGGGGTGGTACGTGCTTCACCCCCGTATTTGAGTGGCTGGATCAGGAAACCCTCAAGCCTGATTTGCTGGTGTACTTTACCGATGCCCAGGGGGAATTCCCCAAAACAGAACCGGCTTACCCGGTGCTGTGGCTGGTCAAGGGCCGCGGTCAGGTGCCGTGGGGACAGCGCGTCCAGCTCAATTGACTTGCAGCTGTCATAAATCTTCCGCATCCCCTTATATATTCTATTGTGTGTTGTTTGCCGGTCGTGCTGAGGATAATCGAGACTTCTGTTAGCGCACTGGCGACAACGGCAGGTGTTTTGGCGCCAGGCTACTGTGGAAGGAGGAACCACCATGCGACTGATACTGCTGGGCGGCCCCGGTGCGGGCAAAGGTACACAGGCCAACTTCATTAAGGAACGCTACGGCATTCCACAGATCTCCACGGGCGATATGTTGCGCGCTGCCGTCAAGGCGGGAACGCCGCTTGGCATCGAGGCAAAAAAGGTCATGGATGCCGGGGGACTGGTTTCCGATGACATTATCCTGGGCCTGGTGAAGGAACGTATTGCCGAGGATGACTGCGCCAGAGGATTCCTGTTAGACGGGTTCCCGCGCACGCTTGCACAGGCCGAAGCGCTGCGTGAACAGGGTGTTGATATCGATGCGGTCGTCGAGATCGATGTTAATGATGAGGAAATTATCAAACGCATGAGCGGGCGTCGTGTCCATCCTGACTCGGGCCGCACCTACCACATCGTTTTTAATCCACCGAAAGTGGAAGGCAAGGATGATGTTACCGGTGAACCGCTGGTGCAGCGCGATGATGATAGCGAAGAGATCGTCCGCAAACGGTTACAGGTCTATCATGACCAGACCGAGCCGTTGATCGGTTACTACACGAAGTGGGCGGACGAAGGCGGGGCAGGCGCGCCGCGCTATATCCGTATCCCCGGTATTGGCAAGGTTGAAGAGATCCGCGACGCGATTTTCGCGGCGCTGGACTGAGCAGGGAGAAGACCTCCCGTCTGGCAGCGATAGCCGGGTGGTCTTCAACCTGCTTCTGTCAATTAAATGTCATCCGGAAGCTTCGTTGTTGCGCGGAAACCTTGTCGAAATCAGCTATGTCGCTGCGACGAAAATGGCGGTATTTACTGTAAGAAAATGTCGCCATAGACATCTGGCCAGTAGTAACCTGGCCGTATGCACTGATACCAGGTCTGCCCTATTGCACTGATATAACTGTCAAAAAAATGCCACGCCTGAATTTCCCGCTAATTTCCCGGGAAGTTGTATTTGTTCAATCATTTCAAAAGCTTTATCTATAGAAGCGGATATCCGTCCGACAGCCGTTTGTCCTTTCGTTGTAACCGGAGTAACTTTCTGTACTGAGTATAAAAATTGAATTTCCGGCGGGGCCGGGTCAGAAAACAATAATAGTTCAGTATCGTGGGAGTTTAAGTCGAGGTATGGGCGCTACACATTTCAATGGAATTGAAGCGGCTGGCATGCACAAAATTTTGTGCATGCTGGATGCGTTGCGCCATTCGCAGACCGGTAGCGTCATCTACCGGCAGGTCGAACGCATGCTCGACGATGTCGTGGACAGTCAGCAGGTCGTCGAACGTGCTTATGTCACCCTGATTAACCAGCTGCTGGATGCGTACCTGAATCATCTCAGGGACGGTTCCCCGTTACAGGTCCAGGTGCGGCTGTTGCAGGCCCGGCTTCAGCCACCGCTGACAGCGGGTGACCTTGAAACCCTGCGCGACTATGTTGAGTTGTACGCCAGTCAGGTTGAGGCGATTCGCAATCTTGATTCCAGCCTGTTCCAGGATGCCGTCAATCCGTTATTGCGGTCATTCGGTATTATCGATGCGCAGCCGGAGAAAGCGGCCACTGCACAGTCCGAACCTGAGCCAGAACCCGAACCTGAACTCGCGCAGCAGGAACCCGAACCCGAACCTGAAGCGCCTGCGCCGGTAGAGCCATCGATTGGCGAGCCAGAGCCGGTCCAGGCAGAGGCTTCGCAAAGCGAAGCAGAAAGAGAGTGGCCATTCAGCGGCGATACCGGTGAGGGTGAGTCCGGTTCTGATGCCAGTGAACAGGCCGCGTCACACGCACACAACAACCGCCACGATGATGGGGTTCAGGACGGTGCGATTGCGGATGAGGGGCGGGTCGATCATGCCTACCGCAGTCACCTGGATTCCAAACGTCGTGATATCCAGAAGTTGCAATCGACACTGAACCGGCAGGTGCAGGGCACCATTACGCAGAACGAGGAATTCGGTGTGCTACTGGAAGTGGTGCTGGGTGAACTGCGTCATGCCGGTGAAGGCAAGGAACTGGAAGACCTGCGCTGGACGCTGATCCGGGAAATTGAAAAATTGACCAAGGGCCACCACGATCTTGCCGAGAAGCTCGACAATACCCATCACTATCTGCAACTGGTTGAGTCTGACAGCCGTCAGCTCAGCGATGAGTTAACCCGTGTCAGGTTGCTCAGCCTGACGGATGAACTGACCGGCCTGCCGAATCGTCGCGCCTTCCTGCGGCGCATCGAGGATGAAGTCGCGCGTGTGCAGCGTTATGGTTTCCCGTTGTCCTTATCACTGATCGATCTGGATCATTTCAAGCTGGTCAACGACAAATACGGGCATGGCGGTGGTGACGAAGTGCTGCAGCTGTATTCCAAGAATATTTTGTCCATTTTCCGCCACCATGATCTGGTTGCGCGCTATGGCGGTGAGGAATTCGCCGTGTTGCTGCCCAATACGGATGCGGAAGGTTCGTTGCGCGCCCTGACCAAGGTGCGAAATCGCGCGCTGGAAACCCGCTGGCAGGCTAATGGTGAAATGATCCCGGTTCCGACCTTCTCATCCGGTGTCTCCCTGTACAAACCGGGTGAAACAGCGAGCGCGTTTATCGAGCGTGCCGACAAGGCGTTGTATAGCGCCAAGCGGCTCGGGCGTAATCGCGTTGAACTCGACGCTACCTATAGCAAGGATGGCGGGTCTGATCAGGACGAAAAATCCTCTGAAGCCGGTTCCGAAGAACGTCACCAGCGCAGCGATAACTGAGTTCCCTACGCTTCCTTTCTGTTGTTTTCAAGGTTTTTCCTGTTAGCCACGCTTGCTACACTCGGTTTACTGTATAAACCGACGTAACAGGACTGCTCATGGCAACAATCGAACTCAGTAATGAAAATCTCAGGGAAACCATCGATAATAACGATATTGTGTTTCTCGACTTCTGGGCGTCGTGGTGCGGGCCTTGCCAGAACTTTGCCCCGGTGTTCGAGGCGGCATCCGAGGCTAACCCCGATATAGTCTTTGGCAAGGTAGACACCGAAGCGCAGTCGGAACTGGCCGCCAGTTTCCAGGTACGTTCGATCCCCATGCTGGCGATCCTGCGCGAGGGAATTATGGTCTTTTCCCAGGCCGGCGCACTGCCGGCCTCCGCCCTGGACCAGTTGATTGAGCAGGTCAGGGCGCTGGACATGGACAAGGTTCGCGCTGATATTGCCGAGCAGCAGGCTAAACAGTAACTAGAAATCCCTGAACGGCTGAACCAGCACATTCTCGCCTTCAGCGACGCCGCTGCTGTCAGCGGCAAGCAGGATAAAACAGTTGGCGTGACTCATGGAGCTCAGGACATGTGAACCCTGCAGGCCGGTGGTGGATACCCGCCAGCTTCCGTCGGCCTCACGTTGCAGAATGCCACGTTGAAACTCCGTGCGGCCTGGTGCCTTTTTCAATGCATTTCCACAACGCGCTTCGAACAGTAGCGGGTCGCGCGCCTGCTCGCCGCTCATCCTGCGGATCGCCGGTAACACGAACTGGTAGAAGGTCACCATGGCGGATACCGGGTTACCGGGCAGGCCGAAGAACATGGCATCACCCAGCTGGCCGAAGGCCAGCGGTTTACCGGGTTTCATGGCCATACGCCAGAAATTGATTTCGCCCAGTTCCTCCAGTGTTTCAGTGACGAAGTCCGCTTCGCCGACGGATACCCCCCCGGAGGTCAGTATCAGGTCGGCCATGGCGCCGGCCTGCCGGAAGGCATCACGCACCGCGTCGCGCTGGTCAGGGATAACACCCAGATCGTGGTATTCGACGCCGGCATTGTGCAGCAGGCCGTAGAGCGCGTAGCGATTGCTGTCGTAGATCTGTCCGGCCTGTAACGGCGTGCCGACAGGGATGAGTTCATCACCGGTCGAGAAGAACGCCACGCGTAACTTGCGGTGTACGCGAATCTCGCCCACGCCGACAGAGGCGAGCAGGCCCAGTTCGGCCGGCCCCAGTCGTTTGCCGGGTTCGAGTACCGCGTGTCCAACGCGTGTGTCTTCGCCGGCGTGGCGGACATGCTGGCTTTTTCTCACCCTGGCGGGGTCAAAGCGGATCTGTTCATCCACACGTTCAACGTTTTCCTGCATCAACACCGTATCCGCGCTATCCGGCACCACCGCGCCGGTCATAATGCGTATACATTGCCCGGGTTCCACCTGACCTTCGAACGGTCTGCCGGCAAAGGATTCACCCGCCACGGTCAGTGTGCACGGCGCAGCGTCGCTACAGTCCTGGTAGCGTATGGCGTAGCCATCCATGGCCGAATTGGCGAATGGCGGCACATCTATGGCAGATATCACCTCCTCTGCCAGCACGCGGTTCAGTGCGGCGCGCAGGGGCAGCTGTTCGTGATCGCTTATGACGGGTACGGCATCGAGTATGCGCTGGCGGCCCTGTTCGACGCTAAGCAGTTTCTGCGACGGATCGCCGCAGCAATCTACACGGGTGTCATTCATCATTATGTTCCTGTCCGGTGGGATGTCATCATTTCAAGAATAAACCCTGCGATGGCTTCCGGCTGGTTGAGGTCCAGGCAGGGCAGGGTTGTGTTCAGTGGTTCGTCACTGGCGATAGCAATAATGGAACTGTCATCCGGGTGCAGCAGCGGTTTACCGGTGGCTGCGCGGTGCAGTTCGATTTTCGGGAATGCCACGTGGCGAAACCCTTCCACCAGTACCAGGTCGAGGCTGTCTTTTGCCATACGTTCAAGCAGTTCTTCCAGCAAGGGTTCGCGCGGTTGCGGGTTTTCCCCGATCCATACGGTGCGGTGCGGCGAGGCAATCAATAACTGTTGTGCGCCGGCTTCACGCAGACGATAGCTGTCCTTGCCGGGTTTGTCGATTTCGAAGTCGTGGTGTGAGTGTTTGATCATTCCAACGCGCAGCCCGTGTGCAGACAACAGCGGCAGCAGCTGTGTCAGCAGGGTGGTTTTACCGGTACCACTACAGGCGGCAAAGCCGATAACCGGGAAGGGCGCAGTGAGTTCTGTCATGGTCGATTTGCCCGTCATGGTGACAGATAGCGCCTCAACAGTTTCTGATCCTGCTCAACATTCAGGTTGATGAATTGTTGCGGGGTATCCGAAAAGTCCACGGGCAGGGCGGCAATTTCCCTCAGCCAGCCATTGGCGGCGCGATGCCCCCGGTCAAGATAACCCTGCAGGTCAGGCGCCAGGCTTCTGTCCAGCAGGCAGAAGACCGGTTCGATACGCTGGTTCAGGCTGGCGACACACGCCTTGCCGCCGTTTTCAGCGAGCGCCGAGGCCATACGCGCGGGGTACTGCGCGCTGACCAGTGGTGCATCGACCGGCAGTGTCAGGACATACTTGCCGGTGGCGGCCATGAGCCCGGCCAGCATACCGGCGAGGGGTCCATGGAAATCATCGAGCGTGTCCTGGATGACCGAGTGGCCATAGGCGGCGTAGCGCTCCAGGTTGCGGTTGGCGCTGATCAGCACGGGGCAGGGGCAGGCGGAAAAGCGTTCCAGCAGGTGTTCCACAGCGGGTTTGCCCGCCACTTCCATCAGCCCCTTGTCCTGTCCGTGCATACGGCTGCCCTTGCCACCGGCAAGTATCAGCAGACTGATGTCCGTGAGCGGGATGGTGCTTCGTGCTGTCATGACAGGCGCTTTACTTTCAGGGGGCTGCGATTGTGGTAGGGTATCGGCAGGTGTCAAAGTAGTCAAAAGCCATGTCATCAAGCTGTTCAGGAACAGGCCGGGGCGATCCGTGTCCCGAAGTTGACCTTAATGTGATCGAACATTTTATCGATGCCTTGTGGGTGGAAAACGGTCTGAGCGAAAATACCCTGGCAGCCTACCGCCGGGATCTGTGTGGTTTTGTGCGCTGGTTGCAGACACAGGCTGTCACATTGACGGAGGCCGATGAAATTCAGCTGAACGCCTACCTGTCTGTGCAGTATCGCGCCGGTCGCAAGTTGCGCAGCAATGCACGCTTACTGTCAACCCTGCGACGCTTCTATCGCTACCTGGTGCGTGAAGGTCGGCGCACGGACGATCCCAGCGCCAATATCGCTTCACCCAAACTGGATCGGCCCCTGCCTCACACACTGAGTGAACGTCAGGTGGAAGCCTTGCTCAATGCGCCGGACACCCGCCAGCCGATCGGTATCCGCGATCGCGCCATGCTTGAACTGCTGTATGCCAGCGGGCTGCGTGTCTCCGAGCTGGTGACCCTGACGGCCGACCGGATCAATCTCAACCAGGGTGTTGTCAGGGTACTGGGCAAGGGTAGCAAGGAACGCCTGGTGCCGGTGGGTGAGGAGGCTTTGCGCCGGGTGGCGCTTTACCTGAAAGAAGCGCGCCCGCAGCTATCACGCGGCGCCTCGATCGATGCGCTGTTTGTGTCGCGCAAGGCCAGTGCAATAACCCGCCAGGCGTTGTGGTACAGGATTCGCCAATACGCTGTAAAAGTAAAGATTTCCACGCACTTGTCGCCGCATACACTGCGGCACGCGTTTGCCACGCACCTGGTGAACCATGGCGCCGATCTGCGTGTCGTACAAATGTTGCTCGGACATAGCGACCTGTCTACCACGCAGATCTATACGCATGTCGCCCGCGAGCGACTTCGGCAATTGCACGAGCGGCATCACCCGAGAGGGTGAAGACTGGGGTAGAATAACGGAACCGATTTTCCACCTGACAGGACTATCCATTGTGAACGTAGTTAAAAGTATTCTCATTGCACTTGCCTTTATGTGCCTTATCCCGGTGGTAAACGCCGATGAGGCGGCCGACAAGGCAGCTATTCGCAGTGCGCTGGGCGGTGTCAAAATAAGCACTATCGAGTCGACCCCCATACCCGGACTTTACGAAGTCGTGGTGGGTAGTCAGGTGGTTTATGTCAGCCGCGATGGCCGTTACCTGCTTCAGGGTGAGCTGATTGATTTCAGCAAACACGAAAACCTGACCGAGGCGCGCCGTTCCAGTATTCGCAGCAAGGTCATCGACTCGCTCGACGAAAGCAGGATGATTATCTTCAAACCGAAAAAAGTGAAACACGTGGTCACCGTGTTTACCGATATCGACTGCGCCTATTGCCGCAAGTTGCATAGCCAGATGGACCAGTACCTGGCAAAAGGCATTGAAATCCGTTACCTGTTTTACCCGCGTGCAGGTGCGCATTCCAGCTCTTATGACAAGGCGGTTTCAGTCTGGTGTGCCGACGATCGCAAACAGGCGTTAACTGATTCAAAGAATAACCGCCTGGTGCCGAAAAAGACCTGTAACAACCCGGTTGATGAGGATATGAATCTTGCCCGGCAACTGGGACTGCGCGGGACACCGTATATTCTGTTTGAAAATGGCCAGTCACCCCCGGGCTATGTCTCACCGGACAAGATGGAACAGATGCTGGAAAAAATCGAGCTGAGTCGTAAGTGAATTGAAACAACCCGTCCATTCAGGGAGTGAATAATGGAATCTATACTGGACACCCATCAGAAGGCGCTGATCCTTAACCGGGACGAAGGGAAATACGGCACCATTGCCGAGATTGGTGCGGGGCAGGAAACCGCACGCTGGTTCTTTCAGGTCGGTGGAGCGGCCGGAACCATTGCCAAGGCCATGTCAGCCTATGACATGACCTTCAGTGATTCTATCTATGGCGTGTGCCAACGCTATGTCAGCCGTGAACGCCTGCAGGCCATGTTGCAACATGAGTACAAGCTGGTTACCGAGCGTCTGGGTGAAACCCGTGGCCCTGCCAGTACCTTCTTTGCCTTTGCCAATACTGTCGCGACGCACAGTTTTACCCGCCAGCAGGCAGGACACGGCTGGCTGGGTATCCGTTTCCAGGCACAGCCTGGCGCGCAAGCCTCACAGATCGATGTGCATGTGTGCCTGCGTGGTAAGGAGAGTCGCCAGGACCAGGACACGCTGGGCATACTCGGCGTCAATCTGATCTTTGGTGCGCTGCATTTGTACGATAAGCCCGAAGCCCTGATTAAATCCCTGTTCCACGAGTTGAGCAGTGATCTGCTGGAAATTGATTTGATCGATCTCGCCGGCCCGGCTTTCGAAGACGTTGATAATCGTCTTATCGCATTGCGTATGGTGCAGCACGGGCTGTCCAGTGCGGCCATGTTCCAGGCGGATGGCACGGTGGTGCAGCCTGCAGATGCCCTGTACAAAAAAGCCGTGCTGGTGGAGCGCAGCCGTTTTCGCCCACCCACACATCTGAATATGAACCTTCTCGACAGCGCCTGCGCCGCTTTCTACCAGGAGCCCGATGTCAACCCTGACGATGTGATCGTGCTCAGTGAAATGACCTTGCATAATCTGGTCGATGGCGAAGAAATCGATGTCGAAGATTACCTTCAGCGTGCAGAAATACTGTGCGCGCTGGGCAAGCATGTGATGATTTCGGATTGTGGCGCGTTCTACCGGCTGGCCGAGTACCTGTTTCGCTATACCCGTCGGCCGGTGGGTGTGGTGCTCGGCGTTCCGACGCTGGGGCAGGTGTTCGATGAGAAGTATTACGAAAACCTGGAAGGCGGTATCCTGGAATCGTTCGGTCGCATGTTTCGCCATGACCTTCGCCTGTATGTCGGGCCGGCGCTCGGGGGGTCTGACGATGAACTGGTGACCGTACACAACCTGAAGATACCCGCACACCTGAAACACCTCTACCTGCACCTGCGGGAGAACGGTTATATCCGCGAGCTGACGGATATTCGCCGGGAATACCTGTCGATCTTCTCGCCGGCGGTACTGGAAAAAATCCGCGAGGGCGACAAGGGCTGGGTCGATATGGTGCCGGATGCCGTGGCGGACATTATCCGCAACAAACGCCTGTTCCACTGCGAGGGTTAGGGGAGACTAAAGCAGGACCAGACAGCATTGTGACAAAATTGTGAGATTTGCGTGATAGCCGTGTGATCTCCGGGCGGTACAAGATACCCCGGAGTTCATTCCGGAAATTACACATCCACAAGAGGAGTACGTCATGATGAAAAGACTGATTACGGGACTGGTGCTGGCGGGGGGGCTGAACGCTGCCGCTTCAGCACAGGAACTGAGCGTAGAAATCACCAACCTGACCAACGGCATGTATTACACTCCGCTGCTGGTATCGGCACACAATCGTCACACAGACCTGTTTGAAGTCGGTGAACCGGCCTCGGCCAGTCTGCAGGCCATGGCGGAAGGTGGCGATCTGGCGGGGCTGGTCGCTGATCTGGAGGCCGCTGGCGCTAATAATGCCGTTAATCCAGCCGCAGGCGTGCTGGCGCCGGGCAAGACAGCCACAGCGCTTCTCAGCACCGTGAAAGGGAATCGTTACCTGTCAGTTGTCGCCATGTTATTACCGACCAACGACGGGTTTGTGGGCCTGGATGCCGTGCGTATTCCAGAGCATTCCGGAACTTATACCTATTACCTGAACGGGTACGACGCAGGTACGGAAGCCAATAGTGAAATCATCAACGGTGGTGGCGCCCCCGGGGTTCCCGGTATTCCGGCTGATCCAGGCGGCAACAGTGGTACAGCGGCTACCGGCGTGACGGACAGCGAACAAAATACGCGCGTGCATATCCATCCCGGTGCGTTGGGGGATATGGATCTGAATGGCGGCGTCAGCGATCTGAATGCCGCAGTGCATCACTGGTTGAACCCGGTCGCAAGGGTGGTTATCCATGTGGAAAGGAACAGCCGACACGACGATTGAAATGAATCGTTGATTCATCCCGTCATTGCGACACCCCCGTAGGAGCGGGCTTGCCCGCGAACAGCGTACTTAACCGGTTCCGCCGGTTCGCGGGCAAGCCCGCTCCTACAGGAATTTATCCGCGTTATACTGGCACCACCTGGAATTCGGGAAACCCGGCAAATGGCGTACAGGCTGCTTATCGTAGAGGACAACGCGGATATTGCACGCCTGATTCGTTTTCACGTGATGGATCTGGGGTATGAGGCGGATATCGCCGGCGATGGTGTGAGCGCGCTGGAAATGTTTCAGCAAAACAGCTACCAGCTGGTGGTGCTGGACCTGATGTTGCCGGGCATGGACGGGCTGGAAGTCTGCCGGCAGTTGCGCACACGGTGTTCACGCGTGCCCATTCTTATGCTGACGTCGCGAACTGCGGAACAGGATCGTATTGCGGGCCTGGAGACCGGCGCTGACGATTACATCACCAAACCCTTCAGCTTTCCTGAACTCATGGCGCGCATCAAGGCGCAGTTTCGCCGCATTGAGGCGCACAAGACACAGGAGACAACGCCGCTACAGCCTGTACAGGCAGGTGATATTTATATTGATACTGTGAGTCGGAGGGTCAGTATTTCAGGTGTTGAAGTGACCCTGACGGCACGTGAATATGATTTGCTGTTACATTTTGCCAGTCATCCCGGCCAGGTATTCTCACGGATGCAGTTGCTTGAACAGGTATGGGGGTACCACTACGAGGGCTACGAGCATACCGTGAATTCCCATATCAACCGCCTGCGCGCAAAAATTGAGGACAATCCCGCTGAGCCGCGTTTTATCCTCACGGTGTGGGGTGTCGGTTATCGTTTCAATGATGCGGTGAGTTGATGCTTCCCCGCACCCTGTTCGCAAAGCTGGCGTTGTCCCTGACCCTGTTGCTGGCAGGCATTGGCCTGATGTACGTGTTGCTCAGTACCGGCATTACCCGGCATTACCAGCAGGAGTTTGTGCAGAGCCTGAATCGTGATCTTGCCGCCAAACTGGTGATTGGTCGAAAATTGTTAAAGGCGGGTGTGCTGGATCAACAGGCGCTCAAGGAAACCTTCCATCACTATATGATGGTCAACCCCGATATCGAAATCTATCTGCTCGATAAAACCGGCCGTATCCTGTCCTATTCTGCAGACCCCGGCCAGGTGAAACGTGAAAGTGTCGACCTTGCACCCGTTCGGGCATTTCTCTCCGGTGCGGCATTCCCCCTGCTGGGGGATGACCCGCGCAGTTTTACACGACGCAAGGTATTTTCCGCTACCCGGCTGGGTCTTGAAAATGGTTCGACGGCGTACCTCTACGTGGTACTCCGTGGCCAGGAGTACGAGCGCATTGAACAGTTGTTCCAGAATAATTTCCTGTTACAGCTCTCTGGTATGGCGCTGCTGACCAGCCTGGTGGTGGGTCTGTTGTTCGGCCTGATCCTGTTTCGCCTGTTGACACGCCGTCTCAACCACCTGGCCGGTCTGATGCAAGGTTTCAGCGAGAGTCATTTCAGCAAACCGGTCCGCTGGCCGGCCGACCCGCGCCGGCAGGATGAAATCGAGTCGCTGGGGCAGAGTTTCAACCGTATGGCGGAACGTATCCAGGAACAGATTGAAACACTGAAGAAACAGGACAGGCTGCGCAGGGAACTGGTGGCCAATGTCTCACATGATCTGCGTACGCCACTGGCGGCATTGCACGGCTATATTGAAACCCTGCAACTCAAGGCCGACACGTTTGATGCGGAAACCCGTTCCACTTATCTGCAGACAGCATTGCAACACAGTACACGATTGACCCGGCTGGTCGATGAACTGTTCGAGCTTGCAAAACTCGATGCCAGTGATACGCCGTTACAGGTGGAGCGTTTCGCGGTTGCGGAACTGGCGCAGGATATTATCCAGAAATTCCGGCTGCAGGCGGAACAAAAAGGTGTGCAGTTGAAGGTCGACAGTGATGACAAGCTGCCGTTCGTAGAGGGGGATATTGCCCTGATTGAAAGAGTGCTGGTCAACCTGATCGACAATGCCCTGCAACACACGCCAGAGGGCGGGTGTATCACTGTGTCTTTACACAGGGTGGATGATGGTGTGCAGGTCCAGGTCGAGGATAGCGGTCCAGGTATTCCGGCAAAAGACCGGGCAAGGATTTTCGAGCGGTTCTATCGCGGTGACAATGGTGCGCGTAGCGGGCAGCATGCCGGGCTCGGGCTGGCGATTGCCCAGCATATTGTGCGTCTGCATGGCGGCGTGCTCAGTGTCAGCAGCGAGGCGGGGAAGGGCGCCTGTTTCACATTTTCCTTAGTACAGCACTATGGGTGAACAACAGCTGGCAGTGGATTTGTCGGTTCGGCCACAGGCGCGCCACGGCTTCGCGGTAGAGTGCCAGTTGCGGATGGTAGTGTTGCGTTAAGCTGTCGAGTTGTTCGCGTGCAGTCACCTGGTGTGATTTATAGTCGATGATATGCACGGTATCCTTGCCGACCAGCAGGCGGTCGATGATGCCGTATACCGTATGTCCTTCCCGGCGGTATTGCACCGGTACTTCACTGTAATGTCCTGGGGCGTTGGCGAAGATCCAGCCAAGTTCCGGGTTGTTAAACAGGGCGCGCACTTCATCATGGCAACTTGTCAGCAGGGAATCATCCGCAGTAAGACCCTGTTCTCTCGACACACATTCGACAATTTCAGTATTGATTTCACCCTGCCCGGTCGCCAGTTGCAGCATACGGTGAATCAGGATGCCGCGTATCCGGCCCTGTTCCGCTCCACCCTGCATGGTGTTGTCGCCGGTATGGCGGCTGGGCGCTATCTCCCGCCACAGACGACCGACACGGATGGGTTCGCGCAGGCGCGTGTCAACCGTGATTTCAGTGTTCGCCGGTGTAGGCTGTTGAACGGCTTGTCGGGCGGGTTTTCCAAAGCTGTGCGTCCAGGGGCTTTCCAGGTCTGTGGTTGCGCACAGCGCTTCGGCAACCTGTGCGTACCAGCCCAGGTCATTGCCACGTGAGGGCCGGCAACCGGAAATGATCAGCATATGACGTGCGCGGGTCAGCGCCACGTAGAGCAGGTTGGCGGACTCACGTGCTTCCTCGACCTGTTCCAGTTGGTAGCGTGCTTCGGTGACATTGTCGCGCTGCGCCTTGTTACCCGGCAGCAGGAAGTCTGTTGGTCGGTCCGAGTCGGCCGGCCAGCGCACCAGGGTGCGCAGACCTGGTGGGTTGCCCTGGCTGGTGGTGTCACATAAAAAGACCACGGGTGCTTCCAGCCCCTTGGCAGCGTGAATGGTGAGCAGGTTGACCCGTTGTTGTTGCGCGGCATCGGGTATCGCCTTGCTCAGCCCTTCCTTGTCCAGTCCGCGCAGGCGTTTCACCTGTTCGAGAAAACGTGGCAGGGTGGGATAGCGGCCACTGTCGACCTCCAGCGCCAGTTCGACGAAGCGCGCCAGGTTGGCTTCGACCTGCGCGGCCTGGGTTGGCGAAACGGCGGCGCGGTAGCGCGCTAGTAGATTGGACTGGTGAAAGATATGTTCCAGCAGGTCATGGATAGGGATGCGCCCGGCCTGTGTACGCCAGTCTGTGAGCAGGCGCGCCGCGCGCCGTATGGCGTCAGTACTGTCAGCCTGCTCAGCCAGCGCGATGAGGCGATCCAGCCATATTCCACCGACCGGTCGGGACAGCCGGGCCAGCAGCGTTTCATCCAGCGAGAACAGCGGGGAACGCAGCACCTGCGCCAGCGCCAGGTTATCCTGTGGCGTCATCAATACCGTTAACAGGGCTTCCATGTCACGGATTTCCAGGCTTTCCAGCAGGGTGCCGCGATCGCGACTGAGGTAGGGGATGCCGCGCTCGCGCAATGCGGCTTCATAGTCGGGCAGGTGGGTGCGGGAACGCATCAGAATCAGTATATCGCCGTACCCTGCAACCTGTTGCCCGACCAGTTGCTCGATACGTTCTGCAATTTTCTGGCCTTCACGGTAGAAACGCAGGTTAGTCGGGTCCAGGCGGGGTTGTTTGAGCGGATTGCGCAGTTCGCCAGTCTCCGGGGTTTCGTCGGCGGCATCCGCCTCGATCAGCGGCCAGACTTCAACCTGTCCCCATGCCGTTTTGAGGTGAGTACTGTGCGGCTGGAAACCGGGCATAAGCGATTGCATGGCCGGCGTTGAAAACACCCGGTTGACGGCATCGAGTATGGCGGGTGAGGAGCGTCGCGAGTGGTCGAGATGTATGCTTTGTGCGGCAAGATGTTCATTCATCCAGTCGGCGGCGCGATCCAGCAGCGCCGGGTTGCCGCGGCGGAAACGGTAAATCGACTGTTTGCGGTCGCCGACCACGAACAGGCTACGCTGGCGTTCACCACCGGCAGCCATTTCCTCCAGTAACGGCAGGATCATCTGCCACTGGGTCGGGTTGGTATCCTGGAATTCATCGATGAGCAGGTGATCGATGCGTTGATCGAGTTTGTACTGTACCCAGTGGGCATGTTCCGGGTCGTTCAATAGCTGGAAGGTTTTCCATTCCAGGTCGGAAAAATCCAGCAGGCGGCGTTCGCGCTTGATACGCTGGAAGTGTTCCAGCATGCGCTGGCCGGCGAGATACCAGGCGCAGTTAACGTCGAAGGTGCGCTGGCGGTTTTCCGCCTCGCGGATGGCCTGGAGTTGGTCACAGAAGCGGTTATGTAATTCGATGAAACGCGTTGCGTCGGCCTCGCCCAGTTTCTTTTGCAGCGTCGCCGTGATGTTGCGTTTTCGCGGTTCGAATTTCCCGGTCATAAATACCGGGGTGACAAGTGACAGTGCCGTGTCAGCCGGCATCGGCTGCGTCAGGCAGGGTTCGAGTTGCTGGATATGCCCGAGGTTGGTCTTTGTGGCATGCTGACCCAGCAGCCGGGAAAATTCCGTCAGTTGTTCACGCGTGCGTTCGCACCAGAAATCTTCCAGCACCTTGCCCTGCTGATCGAGTTCCAGTTGTGCGGCGAGTTTTCGGCAGGCGTGGTCGACAGGGTCACGGGTATCGCGTGTCCAGGCCCACCAGTCGCTGCGGTGCCCGATAAACTGCTGCAGGGCATTGCGCGTACTGAACAGGCCGCCGAGTGCTTCAAACAGCTGTTCGATGGCTTGCGCCAGTGCGCTGTCCGGCGCCCGGGTGGCCTCGGCAAACAGGGCGTCCCAGCTTTCATCCACCAGCAGGCCGGTCACTTCCGTCAGCTCAAAGGCGGGTGGCAGACCGGCTTCCAGCGGGAAGCGTTGCAGCAATTCCTGGCAGAAGCTGTGGAAGGTGGTCGTGCGCAGGCTGTGTTCACTACGTAGCCAGTTTTCCAGCAGGCTGCGTGCACGCTCGCAGGTAGCGGGTTCGGGGGCTTCGCCGATCTCTTCCAGCATATCCGCTAGCACGGCGTCATCGGCTTCCAGCAGCGTCTCAAGCCGTTCGCCGAGGCGCTGTTGCATCTCGCCGGCCGCCTTGCGGGTGAAGGTGATGGCGAGGATGCTGTCGGCGGCAGCGCCGGACAGCAACAATCGCATCAGGCGTGCGACCAGTTGCCAGGTCTTGCCGGTGCCGGCGGAGGCCAGTACGCTGAAGCTGTAGCGCGGGTCGGTCGCGAGCGGGGTTTCAGTCACGATCCGTTTCCTGTTGTTGCCACATGGCGCGACGGCAAACGCCGTCGAATTCACACCAGCGACAGGTCGTGTCATCGCCCCAGGCCGGCAGGGACGCGTGTTGATGCAGGGCGGTATCCAGTGTGAGCAGACGTTCACGCAGCGCGGGCAGCAGCGTTTCCAGTGTTTCAGCCTCGGCGCAGCTGACAGGTTTTACCTCCGTCTTGTCGATTTTCAGGTAGTCGAGCCGGGTGACACCGTTCACGGCCAGCGCATAGCTGGGCAGTTGCACCGCCTCGCCTTCCCGGACCTGTTGTGGCGAAGGCGGTGTACCGGTTTTGTAGTCCAGCAACGCAGCACCTTCGCGGTTACGATCCAGCCTGTCGATGCGTCCCCCCAGGCGCAGTGTGTCGGTCAGGTTTAACTCGACGCTGATTTCTGTTTCGCGTTGCGGCCACTGGGTGCGGCGGTCGATTTCCCAGTCGAGATACGCCGGCATCACCGCGCACCATTGCCGGTACCAGCTGCGCGCCTCGAAGCTCTCGCACATGGCGGGGCTGAAGACATTCAGGCTGATGAGCTTGAGCAGCGCCAGGGCATCGTCGCATCGGGCCGTGTCGAGCGGACCTTGCCAGGGGCCGGGCAGTTCGCTGATGTCGCTGTTGAAGGCCTGGATGATGCGGTGCACCAGTGAGCCATAGTCAGCCTTGCTGAGGGCCTCGGTGATTTCTTCCGGGGGTTTCAGGCGCAGTGCGTCGGCGGCAAAGAAACGGTAGGGACAGTCGATCAGTCGCTGGTGGGTAGATGCCGACCATTGCGTGGGTAATAGCGCCGGGCTGGCGTCCGGCGCGGGCCGGCGGGTGATTTCCGGCAGCGGCATGTTGTCCGGTGTGGCAGGACGCGATTGCGGGTGCTTCAACAAGGCGCCGAGTGTCGGGTCCTGCAGGGATTTCCCCCAGGCGTTGCGATAGAACACTTCCAGCAGTTCCAGCCATGGACTCGGCGCAACCGGTTCGCCGTCCTGTTCACGGTGACGGGTTAATAACACCCGGTCGGCGCTGAGCAGGGCGCGGCAGAAGTGGTGCAGGCGTTCCGCCAGCGTTTGTGACCAGGTGGGTAGTCCCAGTTCACGGCGTACGCGCTGGTTGAAAAAAGCCTGTGCGCCCGGTTTACCCGGCAACTGGTCATTGTTGCAACCGGCCAGCACCACAGCAGCGAAGCATTGCAGCCGGCTTTGTTCCAGGGTCAGCAGGCGCACCGGGCTGCCACTGTCGGGCGGCTGGTAGTTGGCGCGTTCCAGGTTGCGGCCCAGCCAGTCGCGGAATTCACGCCAGCTGAGTGTAACGGAACTGAATCGGCTGGCGCTGTGCAGCGACTCAAGCAGGGCCAGCACGCGTTGCCCGGCGTCGTCGCATTGCAGGGCGTCGTGCGCGCCCAGCGCAACCAGGCTTTCATCCAGGGCAGCGAGGAAATCGCTGGCCGGGCAGGCCTTGTCCTGCAGCGCCAGTAACGGGCTGGCGGCCTGTTCAAGGTGATCGAGCAGCGCGTGCAGGGCGTGTTTCGATAGCTCACCCCAGGCGGGCAGACGCGCACTGCGACGGTCGAGGTGGTCGCGGTAACGATCCAGTCCGCGGGCGATATTTTCGTGCAGGATGATGTCCTGTTCCAGTCGCCGTACCTGGGCGAGGTGTTCATCGCGTTGCTGGTGAGACAGGAAGGGTGACTTGAGGACATCCAGTAGCGGCACGCAGGCAAAATCCTCTTCAAGCGTTTCCAGCCAGCGTTCCAGCAAGGCGGCGGCGCTGGTCGTGGACAAGGCCCAGCCGCCGGCATCGTCGAGCGGTATCTGTGAGTTTTCCAGCAGTGCGCGGACGCGCCGCGCCAGTCGCCGGTCACCGGTGATAATAGCGACAGGCTCGTTTGGCCTGTCCAGTAGCCAGCGGCGCACCTGCAAGGCCACGGCCTGCGCCTCCTGCTCGGGGTCGTCGGCGCAAAAGGTATGGAGTCGTTGTGCAAACGGATCGCTGTGGCCCTGCTCGCGGAAATGCGCGGCGCGCGCGCGCAGGTGCTGTGCAGGGTCGCCGAACAGTGCGTCAATGAAGGCGTCACCGGCACGACCCATTGCTGTGTTGTCCGGGGTATCCAGGCCCAGCTGAGACAGCAGGGCATGGATCGGAGTATGTGGATGATAGCCTTCGCCATCGGCGCTGCCGTGCAGGATCAGGCGCGCCTGCCCGTGTTGCAGGCGATCACGTAGCCAGCGAATTTCCGCCGGGCTGAAGCGGGTGAAGCCGACCAGCCAGAGGATCTGATCGTCGGGAAGGCTTGTACTGTCATCCAGCTGCTGATGCAGTGCGCTGGCCGGGTCGGTCAGCTGCCCGGCGTCCAGTTGCTCGCGCCAGGCGCGCCACAGCGTGTGCAGCATCCAGGCTTCACGTTGCAGCGTAGCGTTGGGTTGGCGCAGACCATACGCCTGTTGTAACTGCTGCTGAAAGACTTCGAAATTATCATCCGGCGCCTGTTCGGCACGGGTCATTTCATCGAACAGCGCAAGCAGTTCGTCGGCCAGTAGCCAGGGGTCGGTATCTGCGTAGAGTGATTGGCTGGCGCGTAGTGCTTCGGCGAGAATCAGTTCACGCGCAGGCCGGTCGAGGACCGTGTTGCGCGGTGGCGCCGTGCGCGACAGCCAGCTTGCCAGGGTGTCGATGTGCGGGCCAAGCAGTGCGGGATAGCCCAGTGCCTCGGCCTGCTGCAGCAAGGTGGCCCGCAATGCCGGGGCGCACGGTGTATCGGGTAGCAGAATCTGGCAATGGCTCAGGTCGGGCAGACTGTCGCGGTAGTGTTCAAGGACCCGCTGCGCAGTGATGGCGAGCGGGTCTTCGCTAAACGGAACAAGCTGGCAGGCGGTCAACGTTCCAGCAGTTTGAGTTTGTCTGGCTTGCCCAGCCAGTCATCGGCGTCAGCCGGCGGGTCTTTTTGCTGGGTGATCACCGGCCACTGCTGCGCGAGTTCCTCGTTCAGCTGCAGGAACGCCTGCTGGCCTTCCGGCAGGTCATCTTCGGGGAAGATGGCCTCGGCGGGGCATTCCGGTTCACACAGGGTGCAATCGATACATTCTTCCGGGTCGATGACCAGGAAGTTCGGGCCTTCGTGGAAGCAGTCCACCGGACAGACCTCGACGCAATCCGTGTATTTGCACTTGATACAGTTTTCACCTACTACAAACGTCATGACGCACTCCTGATACAACAGGCGCACATGATACACGGATTGAGGGGTGTGTTTCTAACCTGTCAGACGGTGGCGCGTTGTTTTTTTTCGTCTTCTTCAGGGGGCGCGGATTCGACATGGTTGCGGCCGGTTTCCTTGGCCCGGTACAGCGCCTTGTCGGCCGCCTCGACAAGGATTTCAGGCTTCTGGTTTTCCTTCGGGTTCAGCGTGGCGACGCCAATACTGAGGGTGACCCGATCACTGTCTTCGGCGTTGCTGTGAGGGATGTTCAGATTCCTGACACTCTGCAGTACCTTGTTGGCCACAGCCACGGCGCCATCCTGCAGGGTATCGGGCAAGATCATAACGAACTCTTCACCACCGTAACGGCTGACCAGATCGGCGGGTCGATGTACTGATTTCTTCAGTACGGTAGCGACTTTTTTCAGTGCATCATCACCGGCCTGGTGGCCGTAGTGGTCGTTGTAGCGTTTGAAGAAGTCGATATCGGCAAAGATCAGCGACAAGGGCATATTGGTGCGACTCGCGCGCTGCCATTCCTGCTCCAGCGTCTCATCAAACTGGCGACGATTGGCGACGCCGGTCAGCCCGTCCAGCGATGACAGGCGTTGCAGTTCCTGGTTGCTGCGCGCCAGTTCGCCATTCATGGTTTCCAGCTGTTCCTGCATTTTTCTCAGTGCAGTAAAGGCCTCGTCACGTTCCTTGTGGGCCAGATAGCTCCTGGCATGGGCGCGGATGCGCGCCAGCAGTTCGATCTTTTCCGGTAATTTAACCAGGTAATCGGTTGCGCCGTGGGAGAAGGCCTCACTCTTGATGTTGGGGTCGTCCTTGCTGGACAGCACAATGACGGGGATGTTGCTTGTGGCCGGGTTGTTGCGGTAGAAGCGCACCAGTGTCAGGCCATCGACATCAGGCATCACCAGGTCCTGCAGTATGACGGTTGCGCCCACCTCGACGGCTTGTTGCACCGCCAGTTTGGGATCGGCGCAATAGTGGAATTCGATATCCGCCTCGTCGGCGATCATGCGCCGTATACCCTCGGCAACCATCTGCTGGTCGTCGACAAGGAGTACAATAGCCCACCGGTTCCTGTTGGCGGGCTTATCGCTGACTGTGTCGTTGCTATCCATGGTTATTCCGGTTTCTGTTCCCCCGGGCCAGCTGCTCAGGCTATCGCCTTAATCTTGCCCGCCCATCGGACGATTCTTGGTCCAATGTCTTCCAGCGCCAGAATTTCTGTTGCCGCATCAAGCGCTTTTGCTGCTTTCGGCATACCGTAAACGGCACTGCTGGCCTGATCTTGAGTAATGGTGTGCCAGTCCTGGTCACGGAGCATTTTCAGGCCCTTCGCACCGTCTCTGCCCATGCCGGTGAGAAGTACTGCAACTGACTGTATTTTATAGTGTTTAGACAGACTTTCGAAAAATATATCAACGGACGGGCGGTAAACCTGTTCGATCGGATGGGGTGTGTAGTCCAGCGTGCCGTTTTGCGTCATGATCAGGTGATCCTCGCGGCCACACACCAGCACTTCGTCAGCGCGGAAGGTGTCGCCGGGCTGGGCGGCGCGCACTGGAAGCGGAGAGTAATCGTTGAGCCAGCTAATGAAACTGGCGGAAAATTGCTCATCGACGTGCTGGATAATGGCAATGGAAACACCCATCTCCGCGGGCAGGCTTTGCAGTATTTCGCGCAGCGCGGCGGGGCCGCCGGTGGAGGCGCCGATAGCGATCAGCGGAACGTCCGGAGAGGCGATGACACCGTGTGTCTGCGTGGCCCCGTTTGCCGTCTTGCGCACGGGCTTGTCTGACATCAGCGTGGCAATCGCATTAATCTTGCGGATCAATGAGTGGGCGCCTTCGGCATCGCCCGAAGCGCCCAGTATGGGTGTGCTTACCGCGTCGATGGCGCCGGCTCCCATGGCGTCGAACACGCGCCCGGCATAGCCGTCGATAATGGCCGTGACGACGAGTATGGCGCAGTCGTGATGCGCACAGATGCGGCGTGTGGCTTCGATACCATCCATCCCCGGCATCACCAGGTCCATGAGGATGATATCGGGACAATGTTGTTCACAGCGGGCCACGGCATCTTCACCATCACGGGCAATCCACAGTAACTGGTATTCAGGTACCCCACTGACAACACGCCGCAGGCTTTCTACGGCGATCATGGAGTCATTAACTATCGCAATGCGTATCATGTACTTCGTTTACTCCGCCACGCCGATAAGATCGACAACCGCGTCGATCAGGGTCTCATCGTGGAAACTTCCCTTGGTCAAATAATAATCAGCGCCGGCTTCCAGCCCGCGTTGACGGTCTTCCTCGCGGTCCTTGTAGGACACGATCATGACGGGCATGTTGTACAGCCGGTCATCCTGTTTTATCAGTCGAACAAACTCGAAACCGTTCATGCGTGGCATGTCGATGTCACTGATGACGAGGTCATAGTCGCTCGTTCGCACGGCGTTCCAGCCGTCCATGCCATCGACAGCCACATCGACCTGGTAGCCGCGGTTTGCGAGCATGTTGCGTTCAACTTCACGGACTGTGATTGAATCATCGACCACCAGTATACGTTTTCCACTGTGCACGACCGTTGTTTCACTATCCCTGATACGGTCAAGTCGCCCGCCGGCAATAAGAATATCAATAGAGCGCAACATGTCATCAACATCGATGATCAGGCAGGGGTTGCCATCCTCCAGCACGCTGGCGGCACTGATGTCCTGCACTTTCCCCAGACGCGGGTCAAGCGTATGAACGACCAGGCTGCGCTCACCAATGAAACGATCAACGACCAGCCCGGAGCGATTCAGACGTTCACCCAGTACAACAACGGAAAGCTCGTCACTCACTTCAGGCGTGTTATTGCAGCCGATCACCTGGCTGGCGAAAACAATACCGACATGCTGGTTTTCAATGGTGAAGTACTGGCGGTTTTCCAGTGATTCTATCCGGCTGGTATCCAGTTTCATGGTGCGATCGATGCGCGCCAGCGGGATAGCGTAGGACTCGTGACAGATTTCCACCAGCAGCACGCGGACGATGGAAAGCGTAATGGGTAATTGCAGGTGGAAGCAGGTGCCCTTGCCGTACTCTGTTGTGGCGCGCGCCACACCGCGCATCTGCTGTACGGTGCTATGAACAACATCCAGACCGACGCCACGACCGGATAGCTCGGTGACATCCTCGCGTGTCGAGAATCCCGGCAGAAACAGGAACTCCAGCAGCTCCGACTCGGACAGCTCGGCAGCCATGGCCTTCGTGACCATGCCGCGGGCGACAATTTTTTTCCTCAGTGCTTCCAGATCAATGCCGCAGCCGTCGTCCTGCACCTGTAGCGAAAGCATGCCGGCATTGTGTGAGGCGGTCAGTGTCAGGGTTGCCTGCTCCGGCTTGCCGGCGGCAAGGCGTTGCTCCGGCGTTTCGATGCCATGATCGAGCGCGTTGCGTATCAGGTGATTGAGCGGCGCATCAATACGTTCAAGGATGTCGCGGTCTACCTGGGTGGTGAGACCCTCGACCTTCAGTTCGACCCGCTTGCCAAGCTGACGCGCGACATCGCGTACCAGGCGCGGGTAGGCGCGTGTGGCGTCCGAGAACGGCCGCATGCGGCTGGAAATGACCTCGCTATGCAGACGGTTGCTCAGTCCGTGCAGGCGGCGGTCGAATTCATCCAGTTCGATCAGCCTGTCGGACAGCAGGTGGCGGCAGCTGTTTGCCTTGGTATGAATCTCGCCCGCCAGGGTCCGGCTGTATTCGTCGCTGTTGGCGTTTAGCATGCTGCCGCTCAGGTTGTCCAGTAGACCAATCAGGTCTGCCTGTCGATGTTTGATCTGTTGCAGTGCATCGGCGAAGGGGTGTAACCAGCGTGATTCCACCTGGACTTCGCCGGCCAGTCCCACCAGCTTGTTCAGGCTTTCAGCGGAAACACGAACCGATTCGTCAGCACTTGACGATGCACCGCCAGTTGGCGCAGGTTCCGGTTTTGCTGCGGGCTCACTGTTGGCAGCCTGTGGGGTTTCCGCGGTTGGCGTATCATCGTTACAGGAGGGCTGTTCAACCGGTATGGGTTCGGGGCTTGTGACAACCGTGGGTGTCGATGATTCGAATGTGTCGATATGCGCGATTTTTTCGGTAATCCGGGTCAACTGCCCGCTGTCCGCCTCTTCCTTTGAAATAGCGACCAGCAGGTCAACGCCCTCCAGCAGCAGGTCAATCTGGTGTGCCTGCAGATCCAGTTCACCGTTTTGCGCGGCAACAAAGCAGTCTTCCATCGCGTGTGCAAGCTTGACGCCTGCGTCGATATCCACCATACGCGCTGCGCCCTTGATGGAATGTGAGGCGCGCATAAGGGCTTCCAGCTGTTTCTCCGGGTCGGTTTGCTGTTCCAGCGATAACAGGCCATCGTTGAGTATGGCCGCCTGGTTATCGACCTCCAGGCGGAACAATTCAAGCATGGAAAAATTGCCGAGGTCTTCGCTCATTGGAGACCTTTTGATAGTGCGTAAAACAGCAATTCAGTATCCAGTACGCCAACATGCCTGTTTTGCCATTGCACCACCCCGGTGGTGAAACTGGATTTTGATTTGGACACAGTGGCCGGGGAAGCCTGTAGCGCTTCATCGCCATAATGATGAATACCGTGTACCTCACTGGCGGGGAAGACGAAGCTCTGGTCATTCCAGGTGACAGATATCATGCGTTCATGGATCTCCCGGTCACTAATATAGTCTTCACGGGATTTCTCCAGTTGCAGCAGCGCACCGAGTGAAACACAGAGTTTCAGTTCACCGCGTATATTAACCAGCCCTTTGATCAAGGTGCCTTCAGTACGTGGCATGCTGTGAATGGAACGCAGCGGCGTGATTTCGTCGATGCAGCTGCTCTGTAATGCCATCCATTCATCACCCAGCCGGAACAGCAGGGCCGAGTTGGCATTATGCTGTGCAACCCGGCGGGGTTCTGCAAAACGTTGGGTCCATTCGCGCCGATCGTCTTCTGACGAGGGACGATCCAGCACCTGGCGTCCGGCGGCCGAGTAACGGGCGCAGTTACGGCAATGCGCTACCTGTTTGAGCTCGGGGCAGCTCGCCTGTTCCTTGCTCCAGACGCCAATGCGATTCCAGCAGTCGTCCAGTCGAGCTTCTTCGGGTGAATTTTTCGTACTCATTCGCTGGCTCCGCTCAGCAGTGCTGGCGCCGTACGTTCAGCGCGCTCACGGAAGCGGCTCGCGCTGCTGGAGTCGCCAAGTTGTTCGCACACGATACCGAGGTGCACCAGGGCTTCATGATGGGATGGGTCAAGATAAATACTCTTGCGCAGCAGCTGCTCCGCCTCGTTCAGGTTGCCGGCTGATTCCCGGATCAGACCAAGCAGGAAGTAGGCGTCAGCCTGGTGCGCTTTTTCCGCCAGCAGGTTTTCACAGTGTTCCGCCGCTTCACCAAGGTGTCCTTCGTCAGCAAGACGGAAGGCCTGTTGTAGCAGGTCACCGTGTGGGTCAGACTGTTTTTCAACGGCTGTTACAGGCTTGACGGGCAAGACATCGGAAAACGGTAGTGGCACAGGTTTTTCTGCTGATGTGACAGGTTGATGGTTCTGCGGTATCTTGCGGCGTCCTGGTGGAGACTGCGCCGTCACTTTGTTTCCAGCTGCATCCTTGCCGCGTCGAAATCCGAAGCAGCGCGGGTTATCCAGGGGTGTAAAGTCACGATTCAGCAACAAGCCGGTTTCTGAATGGCCGAGAAAAAGTAGCCCGTCACGGGTCAGCAAGGTCTGCAGGCGTTCAATGGCGCGGTCCTGTGTTTCCCTGTCGAAATAGATCAGCAGGTTACGGCAGAAAATTACCTGGTAGGGCGAACGTCCCGTGGTGAAACTTTTATCGAGCATGTTGGCCTGTTCAAAACTGACGTATTCACGAATGTTGTTATTCACGCGATAACGTGCGTCGATGGCGCTGAAGTGTTTATCCCGATACGCAAGATTGTTGCCACGAAAGGAGTTTCTGCCGTATTCGCCCTTGTGGGCCTTGTCGATGTTTACATGGCTGATGTCGATAGCGTCGATGTGTGCATGGCGAGAGGAGATGCCGGTATCCGACAGGCACATGGCAAGCGTGTAGGCCTCTTCACCGCTCGAACAGGGTACGCTGAGTATGCGCAGGGTTTCATCCCTGTGCCTTGTCAGCCATTCTTTCCGCAACCACTGGCTGAGTGCATCGAACGGGTTGGCATCGCGAAAAAACCAGGTCTCGGGGATGATAACCGTATCGATCAACGCATCCAGTTCGGTTTCGGAATGTAACAGTATGTGCCCGTAGTCAGCGATATCTGTCATGGCGCAGTCACGCATGCGCTGCTCCACGGCATGCAGAATCGTACCCGAGCCGACGGTGGAACTGTGCAGGCCCATCCGTTCCTTCAGTATTTTTTCGATGGCGCCCAGCGGCATGTCAAACCGCCTCGGCAGGGTACAGCTGTGACTGCACCTCTGGCGGTACCAGTTCAGTGACAGACAGTTGCTGTACCAGGCCCTGGTCGGTGTGTGCGGCATGCCCGATAAAGGGGGCGTCAGGAATTGTGATGCCAGTATCGGTAAAATCCTCTTCATCGAGCTGCAGGGTTTCGGTGACGCGCTCGGCCAACAGGCCCAGGGTTCGCGTTCCGCCCGTCGCCAGCGGGAATTCAACGATAATCATGCGCGTGGTAATGCGATTGCCGCAAGGCTGGCCGTTCAACAGTCGGCACAGGTCAAGTACCGGCACATGCTGTCCGTGGTAGTTAAACAGGCCGGCGACATATTCGGGTGTTTTGGGTAGCACTTCCAGTTCAACCATCGAGGTAATTTCCACCACCTCACGGGCCGGTACCGCATAGCGACTGTTACCCAACTGGAATAACAGCATCAGCATCGGCGTGACCTCAGGAGTTGACCCGGAAGTGAGAAGCGCCTTCCTGGAGCCGCTGTGCGGCTTCGTTAAGTTGCATAATGGCGCCGTTAGACTGTCGTAGTGAGTCGGCAGTTTGTTGTGCGGATTCACTCAATTGCACAATGGCGTCACGGATCTGGTTCCCGCCCTGTGACTGCGAGATCATGCCTTCATTGACTTCTTCAAAGCGCGGAATCAGGGTCTCGACCTGTTCGATGACATTGGCCAGCTGCGAACCTACCTGGCGTACGTCATCGACGCCACGGCGTACTTCCTCGGAAAATTTCTCCATCCCCATGACGCCAGCGGAAACAGCCGACTGCATCTCCTTGACCATCTGTTCAATATCCCAGGTGGCAACCGCTGTCTGGTCTGCCAGGCGGCGGATCTCGGTAGCAACAACGGCAAAACCCACGCCATATTCACCGGCTTTCTCCGCCTCGATAGCGGCGTTCAGCGATAGCAGGTTGGTTTGATCGGCCACGCGATTGATGGTGGTGACCACGGTATTGATGTTGCCTGCCTTTTCACTGAGCACCGCCAGCTTGGAACCGATCGAGTCAGTGGCGTCCTTCATCTGGTGCATGGTCGACTCCATACGCTGCAGCGATGAGCGTCCGGCGTTGGCATTCTCCGAGGTCTTCCAGGCAACCTCGGTGACCTCGCTCATGGTGTTGACCAGTTCCTTTGAGGTCGCGGTAATTTCCGTCACGGTGGCCTTGATTTCATTGGTGGTTGCCGCCTGTTCGGTGACGGTGGCTTCCTGTTGTTTCGCTGTTGCCGCAATTTCGGTGGCAGACGAGGTCACCTGTACGCCGGACTGCTGAATGCGTGCAACCAGCGAGTTGAGATTGTCGAGCATCTGTTGAGTGCCGCCTGCCAGTTCAGAAATAATGTCCTGGTCCCGGTACACCATAATCTGGCCTGTTAGATCACCCTCGGCCGCCATGGCGACGACTTCCTGAATCAGTTCTACCTTGCCCTTGATATCTTCAGAGGCCTGGCATTCGCGTTCGACAATCTCTTCCATCTTGCGATTGGTGGCATTAAAGGCATTGGCCAGATGATGAAATTCTTTCAGTGCATGGCTATTGACCTGGATACCCGTGTCACCACTGGCCACGCGGTGCATATCTTTGGTCATGGTGTTCAGCGGGCGGAACAGAAAACGGTTGAGTAACAGGATGGCGATAAGCAGTGCAACACCGATCAGTACGGCAAACAGGGCGGAGGTGGTGTCGCGTTTTTCGCGCGTGGCCTGGTAAAGTGCGGAGAGATCATCAAGCACCGCCAGTTTTGCCAGCAGGGGGCCTTCATCCTGTTTGACCAGGTAGGTGACTTCGGGCAGGGTTTCGGTGGGTGTGACCCAGTTTTCGCCCTCATAAAGCTTGTTACCACTTATGCTGCTGATGCGCAGTGGCAGGCCGGTCACGGTTGTGATGGATTGCAGGGCGTAGACCGGGTCAAAACGCAGTTCCAGGTAGCCCTTGCCGCCGTTGGCGCCGACAGGACGTACCACGGAATAGCGTGGCAGGTCGCCGTCCAGCCAGAATCCCTGTACGGAGGGTTCAGTATTTTCCTGCTGCAGAATCGGACTGTCAGCGCCGGTGTCATCGCCAGCGGACATCAGCAGCTGTTTACGACTGTTATACAAGTGAGCCGAAACCAGGTGAAGCCGAGGTAAATCGGTGTCGAGTGGTGCGTGCAGTAGTTTGGCCAGCACAGGGTTTGCGGTGCCGGCCGGGGCTTCAGCCAGGTAACTGGCGAGACCGGGCTGGCGTGAAAAAGCTTTGCCTGCGGCACTGGCCAGGTGGTCGGCACTGGTTTTCATCTGTGCAAGTGCCGCCTGGCTGGCAACGTCGAGAATGCGCGTTACCGTGGCGATCTGGGCGTCGGACGCCGCCTCCCGGTAAGCCTTTTCCGAGATGAACGAGGTACTGACATCAATGGCTCCAATGAGCAGCAGGACGCCGGTGATCAATGCTTTGACTGAAATTTTTTCGATTCGCATGATGAATTCTCGTGGTTTCCTGTCAGCCGGCTGCAGCCGGTCCCTCAAATATCACCTGAACTGCAATTTGCTTGCCAGCGCAAGATTTGGCGGTGACCGTTGCCTGTATGTACGCCGTGTTTTGTTACATCAGCGGGGGCAGCTTTTACTGACAGGCTTGTTTGCCGGCAGAAAATATTTATAACTCCATGTAAGTAAAGGATATAATTGTCCTGTTGGCAGTCGGTTTTGCCTGGCTGGCGAGTCAGGCAGGCGGTTCCCGGCGTTGAAAGTCGCGATGGAGTATCAACCTCGTCGCGAACTTGCCGCTGACCCGGTGACGACAGAAATTTGTCACCCTGGCGGAGTAGTCATGTTTTTATCACGATCAAAAGGACTTTGTGGATTACTTGGCCTGCTTCTGGCTGGAAGCGTATTTGCGGATGTGTACAAGGTCATTCCCATGAACCAGAAGCAGCTGGCGACCTACTATGTGCAGGCCAGTATGCTGGGTAGTGGTGAAGTTGAATTCATGGTGGATACCGGGGCGGGCTACACGACCATCAATGAGCAAACCCTGCGGCTGCTGGTCGAGGCTGAAAATGCCGTTCACATCGGAGAATTGACCGGTGTGATGGCGGATGGCAGTGAGCTTAAACTTCCCCTGTACCGGATCAAACGACTGGTGCTGGGTGGGGATTGCGTGTTGCATGATGTCGAGGCTGCTGTTTTTCCTCACAATACCCGTATGTTACTGGGTTTGAGCGCACTGGAAAAAGCGGCGCCGTTTGTCTTCTCCACCAATCCCCCTCGTCTGAGCCTGAGCCACTGCGGCACTGTGGCGGGTTGAAACAGCGTTCTGGGCATTGCGCCTGCCGGCTATCTGCTGGAAAATAGTTCCTGACCGGCAAGGTGGTGGTGCATCCGGATGACGTGCTCCCCTGTACGGTTGGTATCCCCACATCTCCGGTGTCGGGGGATAACAATAAATGCAGTGTTCGGAGGCAAACAAAATGAAAAACACAACATGCGTTCTGCTGGTGGCCAGCATGGGCCTCGCCAGCGGCCTGGTTCAGGCTGCCGAGGGTTATGCCGAGGACAGCTCCAGTTCTATTATTCATACCGGTTCCGGTGATTGCCTGCATACCGCGCGCTGGTCAGAGCAGGTTGCTGTCGTCGAGTGTGAACCGGCTGTTGTCGCGGCTCGCGAAGCGGCAAGGCTGGCCGCGGTTGAAGTGGTGATGGTGAAGGAATTCAAACCGGTACGCCTGGATGCGGAAGCCTTGTTTGCTTTCGACAGTGCGAAACTGAGCGATGACGGCAAGACACGGCTTAACGCCGTGCTTGGCAGCCTCACCGCGGCTGACCTTCAGGATGAAAAGATTCACATTACCGGTCACACGGATGAAATTGGAAGCGACAGCTATAACCTTAAATTGTCACAGAAGCGTGCCAGCGCGGTGCGTGATTACCTGGTTTCGCGCGGTGTAGTGCCCGGTTTTATCGAGACCAGTGGCGTAGGTGAAGCTGACCCGGTGGTAAGTTGTGAAGGCCAGCGAGGTAAGGCGCTGGTCAACTGCCTGGCGCCTAATCGGCGTACCGAAGTCGAGCTTTCTGCCAGGAAACTGGTTGAGGTGGAGAAGAAGGCGTCGGGCAGTCAGTAATCCAGTGGTTTGACAAGGGAGTGCATGGTGTCTGCGAACGTCTCACCGAATATCGATCTGTTCACCCCACTCGTTCTGGGTGATATGACATTGCCGAATCGCCTTGTGATGGCGCCCCTTACGCGCAATCGTGCCGGCGAGGGTAATGTGCCCACGGCTCTGAATGTCCGCTACTACACCCAGCGGGCAAGCGCTGGACTGATTATTACTGAGGCGAGTCAGATTTCACCGCAGGGTGTGGGTTACCCGGCCACGCCGGGTATTCATAGCGATGAACAGGTCGCGGGCTGGCGGAAGGTCACTGAGGCGGTGCATGCCGTAGGTGGGCGCATTTTTATTCAGCTCTGGCACGTCGGGCGTATATCCCATCCCTCGATGCAGCCGGATAATGCCCGGCCGGTTGCACCCTCGGCCATCCGTCCCGGCGGGGAGGCCATAACCTACGAAGGCATGCAGCCTTTCGAAACGCCACGCGCCCTGACGCTTGAGGAAATCCACGATGTCGTAGCAGACTATGCAGCGGCGGCGCAACGGGCAAAGGATGCGGGTTTTGATGGCGTTGAGATTCATTCCGCGAATGGCTATTTACTGGATGAGTTTCTTCGTGATGGAACGAATATACGCACGGATGCTTATGGCGGCAGTGTCGAGAATCGAATGCGTCTGTTGGATGAGGTCATTGCTGCGGTGAGTGGCGTCTGGCCGACAAACCATATTGGTGTGCGCCTGTCACCGGAAAACCGCTTCAATGATATTCATGATTCACAACCGCAAGCTACGTTTAACACAGTCGTTGATATGTTGCGCGGACATCAGCTGGCCTACCTGCATGTCCTGGAAGGCGATATGTTGAGTAACGAACGCCAGCTAAACTATGCCGAACTCAAACAAAAGTTTGGTGGTCTCTACATGGCCAACAATGGCTACACCCGGGCCAGGGCCGAACAGGCACTGGCACAGGGTGACGCTGATCTGGTGGCCTTTGGCCGATTATTTATTGCCAATCCTGATTTGCCTGAACGCTTTGCCCGGGGGGCGAAACTTAACGAGCCAAACCCGGAAACGTTCTATGGTGGTAATGAGGCAGGTTATACAGACTACCCCGCCTTGCAGCAGGAACTGAAGGGGGTATGAGCTTGCCTGTCGATCGGGGTGGTTCACCCGGCCTGGTGTGCTCAGGATCGGCTACTCTTCCATTTCCGTTGTTTGAGGCTCAGGACATCGCTGGTCTGTAAGAAATCGATAAATTTCTGCGCGGCAAGGCCGAGCCGTTTGCCGCGCAGATGAACGGCGTGCCAACGGCGCCGCAGTTCCAGGTCTTTCACATCGAGAATCGCAATTCGACCGGTATCCAGCTCCAGGTTCAGGCTGTGTGTCGATAACATGCCAATTCCGATTCCGGCCATGACCCCCTGTTTTATCGCCTCGCCACTACCGAGTTCCAGGTAGGCAGGGATCATGACCCCTTTGTCCTTCATGATGTTTTCCAGTGACATGCGTATCCCGGAACCGGGTTCGCGCATCAGCAGCGGTTCCTCCGCCAGCCGTTCGAAAGGAATATTTTTTTCCCTCGCCAGGGGATGCTCCACGCTGGCAAACATCACCAGCTGATCGTCCAGGAATGCATGCACTTCCACGCCATCGGTGTTTTCAGGAAGATTGGCCAGGATATACAGGTCATCGACATTATCTTCCATTCGCGCCAGTACACCGGCACGGTTAGTCACCTTCAGGTGTGGCTCGACCTTCGGGTGCAGGCGCATGAACGCACCCAGAAAGTCGGGCAGGAAATACTTGGCCGTTGTGGCGACAGCAATCCTGAGCGGGCCGGCAACCTCTCCGCGCAGTTCGTCGATCACATCTTCAAAGGCGGCCAGCCGCCCGAATACGTCGCGGCAAGCCTCCAGCAGCGCATCGCCGGCCGCCGTGCGATAAATCCGTTTGCCAATTTGCTCGAACAGGGCGCTGCCCAGCTGTTCTTCCAGGCGCTTGATTTGAATGGAAACGGCGGGTTGTGTCAGGTGTACCTCTTCGGCGGCACGGGTAAAACTGCCGTTGCGTGCGACGGCCTCAAAGAGCCGCAATTGCTGGAAACTCGCGTGAATCATGATTGTTATATTAACAAAAGTAAATGGAAAATATTAAAACTATTAACTATTATTTATCTACCTCTCTCACTAGAGTCAACGTTGCCAGCACGGCCGGCCGCCTGTGACAGGCCGCCGGTTTCGGCAGTGTCACTGTATGAACCAATGGGAGAGTTGCAATCATGGCAGTCAAAACCTACAGCGCGGGTGTGAAAGAATACCGCGAAACTTACTGGATGCCCGATTACACGCCGAAGGAAACCGATCTTCTGGCGTGTTTCAAAATCACCCCGCAGGAGGGTGTGCCGCGCGAAGAAGCGGCTGCCGCGGTTGCTGCCGAGTCTTCAACCGGCACCTGGACCACCGTGTGGACCGACCTGCTGACCGACCTGGATTACTACAAGGGCCGTGCCTACGCCATCGAAGACGTACCGGGCGACGATACGGCTTTTTATGCATTTATTGCCTACCCCATCGACCTGTTTGAAGAAGGTTCCGTGGTGAACGTTTTCACCTCGCTGGTGGGTAACGTATTCGGCTTCAAGGCCGTGCGCGCCTTGCGCCTGGAAGATGTGCGCTTCCCGATCGCCTACGTCATGACCTGTAATGGACCGCCGCACGGTATCCAGGTCGAGCGCGACATCATGAACAAGTATGGCCGTCCGCTGCTGGGTTGCACCATCAAGCCCAAGCTGGGGTTGTCCGCCAAGAACTACGGTCGCGCCTGCTACGAAGGTCTGCGCGGTGGTCTGGACTTCACCAAGGATGACGAAAACGTCAACTCCCAGCCGTTCATGCGCTGGCGCCAGCGTTTCGACTTTGTTATGGAGGCGATCCACAAGGCCGAGGCCGAAACCGGCGAGCGCAAGGGGCATTACCTGAACGTGACCGCACCGACCCCGGATGAAATGTTCAAGCGCGCCGAGTACGCCAAGGAACTCGGTGCACCGATCATCATGCATGACTACATCACCGGCGGTTTTTGTGCCAACACCGGACTTGCTCAGTGGTGTCGCGACAACGGTCTGTTGCTGCACATCCACCGCGCCATGCACGCCGTGCTCGACCGCAACCCGCACCACGGTATCCATTTCCGGGTACTGACCAAGATCCTGCGCCTGTCCGGCGGCGATCACCTGCACACCGGTACAGTGGTCGGCAAGCTGGAAGGCGACCGCGCCTCCACGCTGGGCTGGATCGACCTGCTGCGCGAGAGCTATATCAAGGAAGACCGCAGCCGCGGCATCTTCTTCGACCAGGACTGGGGTTCCATGCCGGGCGCCTTCGCCGTGGCTTCGGGCGGTATTCACGTCTGGCACATGCCGGCGCTGGTTACCATCTTTGGCGACAACTCCGTGTTGCAGTTTGGCGGCGGTACGCTGGGACACCCCTGGGGCAACGCTGCCGGTGCGGCGGCCAACCGCGTGGCGCTGGAAGCCTGTGTGGAAGCGCGTAACCAGGGCCGCCAGCTGGAGAAGGAGGGTAAGGACATCCTTACCGCGGCAGCCAAACACAGTCCGGAGCTGAAGATGGCGATGGAAACCTGGAAGGAAATCAAATTCGAATTCGATACCGTCGACAAGCTGGACGTTGCACACAAATAGTGTTTTGTCGGGATGCACAGAATTTGAATGATATTTGAGGACATAAAAGATGAGTGACGTACAAGACTACAAATCCAGTTTGACGGACACAGCGAGCCGCAAGTTCGAAACTTTCTCCTACCTGCCCACGATGGATGAAGACAACATCAGGCAGCAGGTTGCCTACATTGTTAGCAAGGGCTGGAACCCGGCCGTCGAACATACCGAACCCGAGAACTCTTTCGACCACTACTGGTATATGTGGAAATTGCCGATGTTCGGTGAAACCGATGTCGATACCATTCTGGCCGAGGCCGAGGCCTGCCACAAAGCCCACCCCAATCACCATGTGCGCCTGGTCGGCTATGACAACTATGCGCAGTCACAGGGTGCGGCCATGGTGATTTTCCGAAGTCCCGCCACGGCCTGAGCGGGCAGGGTAGTTTCAAGAGGTTTTTGTCACGCGCAGTACAGCGTCAGTAACCGGAAGTAGAGACCATGACGGATATTACAATTGAGCAATACCAGGTAGGAAAGAAGCCTTACTATCAACCTGTCGGCGACGAGGTGGAACACTACCAGGCGGCCTATGCGCGGCGTATGCCGATGATGCTGAAAGGCCCGACAGGCTGTGGTAAATCACGTTTCGTCGAATACATGGCCTGGCAGCTCAAGCGGCCACTTATCACTGTAGCCTGTAATGAAGACATGACGGCTTCCGACCTGGTCGGACGTTTTCTGCTCGACCGCGATGGCACCAAATGGCAGGACGGGCCGCTCGCTACTGCGGCGCGTATCGGCGCGATCTGTTACCTGGATGAAGTGGTCGAAGCGCGTCAGGATACGACGGTGGTCATCCATCCCCTGACGGACCACCGTCGCACCCTGCCGCTGGACAAGAAGGGCGAGTTGATTCAGGCACACCCGGACTTCCAGTTGGTGATTTCCTATAACCCGGGCTACCAGAGCCTGATGAAGGACCTGAAACAGTCAACCAAACAGCGCTTCGGTGCCTTGAAATTCGACTATCCCGAAGCCGCGCTGGAAGCCGAGATCGTGGCAACCGAAACCGGTGTTGATGCCAACATCGCTGAAAAGCTGGTACAGATCGCTCACCGCACGCGCAACCTCAAGGGTCACGGCCTGGATGAAGGTATCTCCACGCGGCTGCTGGTTTACGCCGCGCAACTGATCGCCGAAGGGATCGAACCGGTGCAGGCCTGTGAAATGACGCTGGTGACACCGCTCACCGATGATCCTGATATGTGGGAAACCCTGCAGGCTGCAGTGAGCACCTTCTTTGTCAGCCAGGAGCCTGTCAGACTCAGGCAGTCGTAGCGATCATGGTGGGGGACAGTAGATTGTTCTCACCTCCGGCAGGCTCCCGGGCCGGCCATCGGGGTCAGGTATGAGCATAAAACTCGAAGACTATACGGAGTTTCTGGAACAGACCACGCCGGGTATCCGGGCGGCGATGGAGGGTAGCTTTCACGAAGCGGCCCGGGTTATGTCACAGGCCGCCCTGCAGGAATACCTGGAAGGCGCCAAAGGGTTGAGCAATCTCGGTCGTGGCAGCGACCTGGTGATCGCCTACCTCCAGGAAATGCCGCTGGTGGTGAAGGAATGCGGCGAGGATGTGATCCGCGACTGTATCAACGCGGCATTGAAACTTTCATCCATGACCTCCGGCGAAGTGATTGCTTTGCTGTTTTCCAGTTTACCCACGGCGGCACGCCGCCTGGGTGATCCGGAGCTGCTTCAGGGCTATATCGCGCTCATTCATCAATTGTCCGCCAGGGCCTCTCGCGGCTTGCGCCCCATGCTGGGTAATCTGGATGAACTGCTTTCCAGACTGACCCTGTCGGGACTCAAACGCTGGGCCAATTTCGGTGCAGAGGCTTACCGGCGCGATCTGAATAACCTGGTGAAATATTTTAACCTGGAGACGCAGGACAGCCTGTCGGTGTTGCAGCAGGAGCGTCGCGGCACCCTGTTTATCGACACCCAGCGCAAGCTCAATTTCTACCTGCGTGCGTTGTGGGGGCGTGACTTTTTTCTGCGACCGACGGTCACTGATTACAAGGGCTTCAAACCCTACCTCGAACAACAGGTGATACACCTGCCGGATGCGCTTGATCCCATTGATGGCGTTTCCGGCCAGGAACTGTACCGCGCCATGACGGCACACCTGGTTTCTCATATCAGCTACACCACGGCGCGCCTGTCGGCCGAAGCCCTCAGCCCGGCGCAAATGTTCTTTGTCGGCCTGATCGAAGATGCGCGGGTGGAATACCAGGCGGTACAGGCATTCCCGGGTTTAAAAAAACTCTGGGGAGCACTGCTCGGCATGGAGTATACCGAAAGCGTCGAGCATGCCACGGTCAGGCATCTGGAACATTTTGCCCGCATGTTGCTCGATAGCCGGGTCCGTAGCGAAGACCCGGAACTGAACGCGCTGGCGGAGAAATTTCACCAGAATATTGAAGCCAACAAGGAAAATAACAGCTTTTCCTGGCACATCGGTATCGAGCTGTTCAATCTGTTTGCCGCGCGCCGCGATGTGCCCAGCCTTCGCATCCTGCAATCAATACGTATCCCCTATCGTGATGACAACCGCTTTATCTGGGCATTCGAGGAACTCTCCCGGGAGAACGACCTGGAATATGTCCCGGCCAGCCAGCGCCAGGTGCGCAAGACGGTCAATGTCATGGAAATGGTGAATGAACTGGATTGCGAGCTGGCCGGTGATGATGCACAGGAGATCTGGCGCCTGGAGAGTCCTTTCTACCTGGACCAGGAAGGGTGCACTATCAACGAACTGGAGGGCAGGGAGCCTGTCTCGGAGCCTTTCCACTACCAGGAATGGGATTACCAGGTTCAGTTGTTCCGCCCCGACTGGGCGACAGTCTACGAACGTCGCCAGCCTGCTGGCCAGGCTGAAGATATTGACGCCATTCTTACCGAGTACAAACCGGTCGCATTCCGTATCAAACAGATTATCGATATGCTGCAACCCGAAGGGGTGCAACGTGAACGCAATAGGGAAGACGGCGATGAAATCGATATCAATGCCGCCATTGACGCGATGGTTGCGATTCGCATGGGTGAGCAGCCCAATCCGCGCATTAGCATGCGTAACGTTATCAAGAACCGCGATCTCGCCGTATTGGTGCTGCTGGATTTATCCGAATCCACCAACGAACTGGTAGAAGGCAGTGACAAGTCGGTCTTACAGCTCACGCGGGAAGCGGCGGCACTGGTATCCACGGCGATTGATGGTATCGGCGATCCCTTTGCGATTCACGGCTTCGCCTCGGACGGTCGACATGATGTCCAGTATTTTCGTTTCAAGGATTTTAACCAGCGATTCGACGATGAGGTGAAATCGCGGCTGGCCGGGATGAAAGGCGGGCTTTCGACGCGCATGGGTGCGGCGATGCGCCATGCCGCCCGTCACCTGCTAAAACAGCCGGAGCGACGCAAGCTGTTGCTATTGGTCACGGACGGTGAGCCGGCGGATATCGATGAACGTGATCCCCGGCATCTGCGCCACGATACCAAAAAGGCTGTCGAGGAACTCTATAGCCGGGGTGTGCTCAGCTACTGCCTGACGCTGGATCCCAATGCCGACAACTATGTCAAACGCATCTTTGGCGCAAACAATTACACCATCATAGACCGTGTTCAGCGCTTGCCTGAGAAACTGCCGGCGCTATTTGCCAGTCTGACCCGTTAAAGGTTGTCCATGAATGAAATCAGGTAAACATCCATTATGTATACCCGTCATGTTGAAGTTCCGGTGTATGAGGTTCGTGACGGCCGGCTCGATGCCAATCACTATAACCATGTACAGATTGCATTAAACCATCTGGGTGAGAGCTTGCGCCTGGCATTACCGCGCCTCAGGAGCCTGGCGTTGATTCTCCAGAGGGATGCCTGGATCGTTGTGGACAGCGCACTCGGGGATGTACCGGTTATCGCCTGGTCGGATTTTGAAACGGGGTACCGCACGGCCTTGCATGAGCCCATAGCCTGTCGTGTCTGTTTGTATCACGCCAGTGCTGATATCCTGCTGGAGCGCGTGCTGGAGGCCATGGAGCTATTGCTGGGCGAACAACTGGAGAATATGTTGCCGGAGGACGGGGTGCAGGTCATTCCGTTCAGGAAATCAGATTAGGGTGTTATATGCCTGAACTGCCAAGTGGACGAATTGCAGGGATAACGAGCGTGCGTGCGCGCTACCACGCGGCGCGGCTCAATAAACCGGTTAACAGCGAGGCGGCGATCACCTGCCTGTATCCCCTGATCGACATCACACTGGGCGATACAGCATCGGTCAGGCACGAAGGTATGCAAAACTATACCTTCTCGGGTTATACCCTTTCCGACCTGCCGTGCCTGGAGCACTGGCCGGATACCGACCGGCAGTATTTTATCGAATGGCTGCGGCAGGATGTTGCAGTACAGGAAATCAATAATGCCAGGATACGCATTGCCAATGATCCCTGTCGCCTGAAAACGCTGGAATACGACTACCCGGAGCGTCTTTACAGCGCTCTCAGGCGACGGCTTGCAGCCTTGCCCCTGAACCGTGCGAGTCCTGATCAATGGCGACGAACCCTTCTCAATATGAAAAGGGAAGGCCTCTGTGACGAAGAGATCCGCTGGTCCGGCGTGCTTGATGCGCTTTCCCCGGCGAGGGGCTTGTCTGTGGGGATGATGACCAGGGAGCAGGTTCTGGAGCGGGTGGACTTTTCAAAAATCCGCCTGGAACTGGTGAATGAGCTGGTGGCCGACAGCGACAGCAGTCCGTCCTTTCGACAGGCAAACCCGTACGAATACCTCAGCCTCTACGGCGGTGAGGACTACCGGGAATGGTTATTACTGTTACCCGATTATCCACGCTCGCACTTTAGTGCGCATTCTTATGCGCGCAATGTACTTGTGCATGCAAGGACAAAAACAAGGCGCGATATCAACGGGAGAAAACTCCTTTTTATTGAAGAGTTGCAGAGTGACTGGCATCAATCCGCTAACCGGTCTGCACCCGTTGCGCCTTTTCGCCGGGCGTGGGCCGGGTTAATGCTCAAGCTGTTTCTGATACATGCCACAGACCATCATTACGCGGGTATCGCCTGGACCGACGGCGCTATTCAACAATTGCGTTATCGCAAGGCGCTGGGTAGCGTGATGCGGCTCTACGATGTCACGATTCCGCAACGCCTCGACCATCTGGGAAAAACCTGGGGTTGTGTTTCGGGATGGACGGCCATACAAACCAAGGAAACAAAATTGAGGGCCAAAAGGGAGCGGGATAAATGGCGGATAATTGGCAATAGCGCGTTATTCAGCCCGCCTGGCAGCTACACCATGCACGAGGCAATCGAATGGATCGCGCGGCATAGCCGAAATATCACCCTGCCGGTTCCGGTCTTCATGATCTCCGACGGGATGCAGGGACATATAGCGGCGCATGGGCTGCCGATGTTTGGCGGCCAGATGCTATTAAAATAATAAGGTGAATTGGTGGAGCCGAGGAGGATCGAACTCCCGACCTCTGCATTGCGAACGCAGCGCTCTCCCAGCTGAGCTACGGCCCCATTCGCGGTGATTATACCCACTGATCCTGAACCAATAAAGGTCTAATCCGCGGGACGGCAGTATTCAGGGAAAAATCAGTCGTCCGGCTCAACCCTGAGGACCATTTTAACCAGCTCGGGCAGGGAGTCTGCATCCATTTTATGCATCACCCGCGTGCGGTGTACCTCCACGGTTTTGACGCTGATCTCGTAGCGTTCGGCGATGCCCTTGTTTGTGGCGCCGCTGACGATGGCTTTCATCACCTCGCATTCACGCGGCGTGAGCGTTTCCATATGGGCCAGGATATTTTCTTTCTCTACGCGCTGTGCGTGCTTGCTACCGGCAAGTTCCAGCGCCTCCTGTACGCAGTCCAGTACGTCCTGGTCGTGGAACGGCTTTTCCAGGAAATGCAGTGCTCCGGCCTGCAGGGCGCGTACCGCCAGGGGCACATCGCCGTGGCCGGTGATAATCACCGTAGGCAGATCGATGCCGTCTTCCGAGAGCTTTTTCTGCAACTGCAAGCCGCTCATGCCGGGCAGTCGCACATCGAGCACCAGGCAGCCCTGTTTGACGGGGGAGTAGCTGTCCAGAAAGGTTTGCGCGGACCCAAAGGTTTCAACCGGGTATTGCAGGCTTTCGATCAACCAGCGTAAAGAATCCCGAACGGCGGGATCGTCATCAACGACGTAGACTGTGGCGGTTTGTGTCACGGTTATCTTCCTGTCGGTGGGTTATCAGTATGAGGCGTTTCGGTAATGGGCAGCGTCAGTATAAAGATACTGCCGCCGCCGGCACGTGCGGTAAAGTTCAGCTGACCACCGTGTTCTTCGGCAATGGAACGGCTGATGGCGAGCCCCAGCCCCATGCCGGTGGCTTTGCCACTGGCAAAAGGGGTAAACAGCTGGTCGGTGAGAGCTTCCGGTATGCCACTGCCCCGGTCTTCAATAGCGATTGTGACAGTGGATCCTGTTTGTCGGGTCTGTATCGTCAACTGTTTGTGTTCTGTTTTGGTTGTTTCCATGGCATCAATGCCATTCGAAACCAGGTTGATCAGCGCCTGCTGGATTTGCAGGCGGTCGAGTGTCAGTGGTGGAAGATTTTTTGCCAGGTCCAGGTGTACTGTTACCGCGGCGTTTGTCAGTTCCGCTTCGACCAGCAGGAGTGTCTCCCTGATCAATCTGTTGATGTCCGTTGCCATGTTTTCAGCGGGTGCTTTTTTAACGAAACCGCGGATCTGGCTAATGATGTCGCCGGCACGCTGCGCCTGCTTGCTGGCGTTTTCCAGGGAAGCCCTGATTTCCGGCGGACACGTCGTGAAGGCGGCAAGTCGTCGCAGACTGCCCTGTATGTACAGGTTGATAGCGGCGAGTGGCTGGTTGAGTTCATGGGCGAGTCCGGCAGCCATTTCGCCCAGGCTGCTCAGGCGGCGTGCATGGGCCAGGTCTTCGCGGTGCCTTCGGCGTTCTTCTTCGAGGCGTTTGTGCTCACTGATATCACGGATGAGGGCCAGGAATTCGTAGTGCCCCTTGTGTTCAACCCGCGTCAGTGTGAATTCTATGGTAATGAATTCACCATCCTGTCGCCGCCCGAGGTATTGCCTTGCAATACGACGGTCTCCACTATCCGGTAACGCTGTCAGGTGGAAGTCCGGTAACCAGTCGGTGATCTTCAGACCCTCAGGCGGGCTGGTGCCACCGGTAAAAATATTCAGGGCGGCGGGATTACAGGTTTGTATGATGCCCTCCTGATTAAATGTAACTACGCCTTCGGCAATATGATCGAGCAGGGTACGCAGGTACTGGCGTTGTTCACCGAGTTGCTGACCGCGGTTAACCAGTTCCTCACGCATATTTTCCAGATCGTCGGCGAGTTCAATGATTTCAGTCGCCGTATTACGCAGCCTGAATTTTTCATAATACCTGCCTGTGGCAATACGGTGCGCGGCTGTACCGAGTTGTTTCAGGGCAGAGGCCAGGTAACGGCTGAAGGCGACAACAAGCGTGAGCATCAGTGCCAGGTACAGGGCAGCCAGCTGCAGGCTATGGGTATACAGCCGGCTGATATCGTCGGCAATGGGTGTTTCATCGTAACCCAGCAACAGCGTACTGGCAGGGTTATCTGCGCCAGTGTTTAGCGGCAGTTCGATCCAGTACACCGCATCGTTGTGCTGCCCGAACTCAAAATCCTCGTGCAGACTGGTGGAGGATGATTCAGGAATGGCCCCTGCGCGGGCAAGGCGTTGGTGGTGCGTATTGAACAGTTGTATCGACTGTCGAAAAGTATTCAGGACCAGGTCATCCAGCAACATCTGTCTGTCGACGCCCGGCGAAAGCGTCCCCAGCAGGGTTTGTACCCATTGCGCATCACTGCGTGCCTGGTCGATGAAGCGGTCCTTGTAGTTTTGCGCCGCGGCGTTCAGTACGAAGACGACCAGCAGAGGTGCCAGCAACAGGTGCGCTGCCAGCAGGGACAGCAGCAAGCGCCCGGACAGGCTGTTAAAACGGCGGCTGATGGCACTGTGACGATAGGGCGCCTGCATATCGCTCACCAGTCCTGATGGGCGCGCTGTTTTCTGTCCCTGATGTCGCTCAGTCGGTATCGCATGGAATTTTCAGCAGCGTTTTGAGGTGGCCATCCCTGGGCAGTTGTGTATGCCAGATATATGATATCAGGCGCGGGTTGGTGTTCAGAGCCTGAATGAGGCTGTCGGTCTTCCGGTACTTGGCGGGTCCGGCTTCGCGCAGCCGGACCAGTCGGTTGGCCAGTATGTGTCGGTAAGTATTTTTCGACATAAACAGGATCTTTTGCAAAAAGACTTCCTGCAGCATGGTGTCGGACACGTTGCGTACGGGTTTCAGCGGGCCGGTTTCGGTTTGATAGGACACCCCAAGGAAAAGTCGCCTGACCATTTTCCGTGAAAGGACATTAACGGGCGAGGACTGGCTGGCAACCACCAGCAAAGGACATTCTTTGGCCATGGCGGTCGATGACAGGCCGGTGAGTGTTATCAGCAGTAGCCATACCGTCAGTTGTCTCACGGCAGGATCATGCTCCATTGCACGGCCCACTGGTCGGAGTCCTCATGCAGGAAATCGGTGTTGGCGTACTCGAATTTGATGGCCTGGTTATCAAGAAAGTCCCAGCGCAGGCCGGCCAGCCGGCGATCACGAACGAAGCGGCGAAACAGGCCAGTATAGGGGTCGGAATGACCGCCATAGCTGTGCTCGAAACGAAGATAGGGCATCCAGTTCGGGTTCAGGCGGTAGTCCCCCTGCATCCACAGGCTGTAGACCGTGTTGTCCCTGCGCCCGGCCGATGTGGATTTCAGGCTATTTTTCACCCGGTGTAAGGCACCATACAGGCGCAGTGCACCGAACCGGGCATTTCCAAAGCCACCGATGACTTGTTGATTGTTTTGCGTAAACAGTGACTGTTTCATCGGGATACGGCTATCGGTAAAAAAAACCCCGAATTCGGTATCGGTCTCCGGCTCGGGCTGGTAACTCAGGCGCAGGCTGGTTGACGGCTTGCGGCCGCCATCAGGATCCAGCAGGTCGTAGGCCTCCAGGCGCTTGCCGCCGAATTTCGCGCCAACGCCGAAACCGGCCTCCAGCTGTATTGCCGACTCCTTGTTTATTTGCCAGCGTTGCCTGAGCCTGAGTCCGGAAAAATGACTGGCAAGGATGCCACCTTCCTCTTCATAGTCGGCGATACCCGGTTGCTGGATGGAAGGCTGGATGTAGTTGCGGAAGTGGAAGGTCTTGTTCCAGTAGCCTTCGATCATCTGGAAGCGGCCCAGCCACAAGGTTGTCCCGCTGCGGGTTTCGTAGCCAAGGTGCAGTCGTGACAAGGTGGTTTTTTCGTCACTGATGATGAACTCAGCAAAAAAGCGGTACTGCCCCGCATCCAGCGCATAGAGCAGGTCAACACTGGCCCGGTGGTCACTCGCATCTTCGCCCGAGGCATCCGGCGCCTGATGCCGGTAGCTGAGTTCCGGCAGGATGAGTAGCTGTTGGGCTGACTGCGCGGCGCAGAACAAGGGTGTCAGTAATGCCACCAGGCAAGCAAATCGAGAGAAAAAACGGGTGTAGAGCGTGCCGGTAGTCATCAACGCAGTGTTTGCCTCTGTGACAGCAAGTAGTCAGGGCGCCAGTTTTTATTGTGGAAGGCTTGTATTGGTAAAAAGCCTAACACTCGGCAGGCTCGACAATATGTGCCTTTAGATACATTGCCATGGGGTGACAAGGTGTTACGCAGGAAATAGCACAAAATATCTTCTATCTTCAGGACTAAAAGTCACATACATGTAGGTGAATACCCTGATACAAATAGCCCAAGGATACGGCAGTACCGCAGTTTTCAACGTATTCCTGAATAGTTTGTTGGGGGATTTACTCGCAGGACCCAGAAAAACTAACACAACGAACCCCTGTGTGCAGGCGCCGGGTTGGAGATGCCCTGACACGAGGGGGGTTCGTTTTAATCCTGACCATCCGAGTTGGAGGGAATAATGGCGAAAAGAAGAGACGTGCTCAAGGCAGGTGCAATGGCGGTAGCCAGTACACCTGCAATCTTTGGAGGGGCAGCCTTGCCGCGGGTAGCGCAGGCGCAACTCTGTCGGCCGGAAGGTATACGCAGCCCGTTAACGGAAGCGGACAGCCCACCGGTAACACCCTACACCACACCACTGTATGTTCCGCCGGCTATGAAGCCGGTTGATCCCGCCACACTGTCGCCGGCGCCGGATCCGAACCGCCACCAGCGCTTCGAGGAGTTTCCGCCGGTCAAGCATTATGTCCAGCATATGACCGAAGGCCTGTGGAACTACCATCCCCAGCTGTCGGCGCTGAACCCGCTGGGTTTTGGCTCTCTGGCGTGGTTATTCAACGGTTCCACACCGGGTGATCAGCTGGTGGCGCGTTACGGTGAGCCGGTGTTTGTGCGTCGCTATAACGATTTACCCATGACCGAAAATACACTGATTCCCTTCGGTCTGCCTTACACCACCACGCACTTGCATAATGCCCATACGGCTTCTGAAAGTGATGGTTACCCCGAAGACTTTATTGGCCCTGGCGATTTCTGGGATCACCACTACGCCATGATGTACGCACGAAACGATACCCGCGAGGCATTGGGAAGTCTGTGGTACCACGATCACATGCTGGACTTTACGGCGACCAATGTGTACGCCGGTCTGTCGGCTATGTCGACTTTCTACGATGACCTGGATTCGGGCGATGAAAATGATCCGAACCCGGATGCCTTGCGTTTGCCCGGCACCTATGGAAAGTACGATATCTCGCTGATTCTGCATGATGTGCGTTTTGATCAGTTCGGTAACCCGAATTACAACGTGTTCGATACCGACGGCCACCTGGGCGACCTGATTACCGTCAATCGCAAGGTGTCACCTTTCCTGAATGTCGAACCGCGTAAATACCGCTTCCGCATCTACGATGGTGGTCCTTCGCGTTTCTACGAGCTGGGACTGGCTGACGGGTCCGAGATGTTTGTTGTCGCTAATGACGGCAACCTGCTGGAAGAACCGGTTGGCGTTACCAGTATCGTGCTTGGCCCGGCTAACCGCCATGATGTCATTATCGATTTCTCACGCTACAACGTGGGCGATAAAGTCAATATGGTCAACATCATGGAACAGATCAACGGCCAGGGACCGACCGGACGTCGTCTGGAAGGTCCGGATCGCATGCCGGTGATGCAGTTCCGTATCAAGCCGCTGGAGGCACCGGATAACAGCCGTATTCCGGACTTCATGCGTGCCTTACCGCCTATCAATCTCGATGAAGTGGTCGCCGAACGCGAGTGGATCTTTGACCATGACATGGGCTTGTGGACGATCAACCATGACTTCATGGACCCGACAAAGATTTCAGCAGCGCCCAAACAGGGTACCGCAGAAATCTGGACCTTCCGTAACGCCGGTAGCTCCTGGGCTCACCCGGTACATGTTCACTTCGAGGAATTCCAGGTGCTGGAATGGAACGGCAGGCCGCCAACCGGCGTACTGCGCTCACGCAAAGACGTAGCCACATTGGGCCCGAACGATTCCGCCCGTGTGTTCTATCGCTTTGATGATTTCCTCGGTCGTTATGTCATTCACTGCCACAACAATGTGCACGAAGACAACGCCATGATGGCGCGTTGGGATATCGTGCCGAATGGTGGCGACGATGATGACGACGGCAGATGGCACCGTTAAACCGGTGGGCACTGTGTCAGTTAATTATATGAGCGGAATTCCAAGGAGTTTACGATGAAAAAGACCACAAGAAGAACGTTCCTGGCGGGTGCGGCAGCGGCCATCCCGGCGGTGGCGGCAGCGGCGGTTACCCCGGGTACAGCAGATAACCCGGTATTCAAAACCTGCCCGCGCGCCAAGGGCGGCAAAAATGCCAGTCGTTTCCCCCAGGTGATTGTCCAGGATCAGTATGGTGAGAAGGCCTGGTTCTACGAGGACCTGATAGCCGACAAGCTTGTTCTGGTGAGTTTCACCTCGGTGAAGGGTGAAAATTATTACCCGTTACTCAGTAACCTGGTCAAGGTGCAAAAAATGATCGAGGACCGGGTCGGTAAACATGTGCACATGTACACGGTAACCACCGATCCCTACCACGATACACCGGACGCACTCAAGGCGCTGGCCGACAAGTACGGCGCCAAGTGGCGTTTCCTCACAGGGGCACCCGAAGATGTCCGGGAAATCCTGGCATCCTTCAACGCCCGTGGCAGTCTGTACGCCCTGTCCTGGATCGGCAATGAAAAAACCGGTCGCTGGATGAACAAGCCGAGCCGACTGCAACCGCTATATATCGCGGAAGCCGTGGGGCGTCTCAGTACCGGCAAGCTGCACAAGCCGTTCCTGGTGGACATGCACAGTGTCTGATGCCTGGCCTTCAGCGGAAACTGATCTGGTGATACAACACACAATATCCTCCGCAGTGCGCATGAATACAGCATGCACTGCCGGGGAGGAGGTGAATAATCAATGAAGCACAAAAGACCATTTGTTAAAGCGCGCCTTGCCGCGACACTCGGTCTGCTCGCCGGTGGTATGGGGCTGGGCAGCGCCGCCTGGGCAGGCTGTGAACTGACCTTCGATCCCATGACGGGAAAGACGGGTTACATGGGACACCCCTGTACGCAACCCCGTCCGGGGCCATCGACACAGACGGTGTCTGCTGACGGGGTGACCACATTTGTGGTGACGCCGGAAGGTCACTTCCCGCCACAGGATCCCTTTGCTAATCCGCCGGGGAGCAACTTCCTGATGACGGTGTATGAAAATCTCAGGGATTTTAACGGCGACGAAATGCCGAATACATTACCATCGACACCGGATAATCCGTATAACCTGCACGACGGCCCGGTTCTGACAGACAGGATCAACCCGACCAACCCGGAGGATGACCTGGACCGGATTATCGACAAGATCGAAAAGGCTGCAAACAAAGGACGAGATGAAGTCAAGGAAAAACTGGTCAAGCGAGCCATCGATATTCTTGAGGGTAATCATATCAAGGGCCGTGCCTACAGCGGTTTCCCGATGTTGCACTACAACGGTCCGAATAAGGTTAAAACCGTCGAGCCTGTCTACGATGATGCCGGGAATGTCATTGGCGGTAACGTCGATGTCAACATGATCTACTTTAACCAGCATATCGAAAGTGATACCGCGTTTGTCGATCCCGGCGCCGTGCAGGAAGTTCCCTGGACGGTGACTTACCACGTTAATATTCTCAACCGTGGCCTGGAAGATTTCTCGCCGATGTCGATGAACTTTGACCGGGTAGGCCCGAAGCGTGGTCCGTTCCATGCCTCAATGGACCAGAGTTATTTCCCAATGCTTGATGAAGGCACTCGTTACACGGTGCGAATCAAGGAAACCAAAGGGAAATATTTTAACCTGGTCTACACCTGGGGCTGGCGAATCCATCCGCCACGTGTCCAGGTGATGGAAAATGCGTTGAAGAAAGCGGGACCTGACGGCTGGACCCTGCCGCAGTGGGAGAAATTCGCTTTCTGTGAAGATGGCGTAGACGACCCTGACTGTAATACTCGCAATAATGCTGCCGATAAGGCGTATGCCATTGCGCAAATCGGTGACCTGTCACCCGCCAAGCGTATGTGGAATATCTTCAAGTCAATGCAGGACGATGAAGATGGTGGAGTGGGGTACCATGGTGGTATGAACCTGAAACAGGTGGCATCTGACTTGCGGGCGGCTTTCCTCGACTGGACAGATCGCACGCATCTCCCTGCGGGTGTCGAGGCTGATCCGAACGCAACGCTGACACTGTTGTATGTCAACAATACCCTGTATGGCAATCGCCAGGGTTTGCAAGGTGAAGGCAGTGGTCAGGGGCCGGCCAGCTACAAGGGTATTTCCAATGGTAGTGCGCACGAGTGGAATCTTCGTCCATACGACTACCAGGTTACCCTGTATAACGGAGACCATTTCCCGCATGCCTACATGAATGTGGACTTTGGCGGATCACGCGGCTGGGAGAACCAGTTCCAGTTTACCGATCCAACGACCCTGCAGGGACCGCATCCGGTTATACCGCCAGGGCATCTTGCGGGGCAGGATCCCTTTAGCAATCCCGCCAATCAGGTGTCCGGGGAAGACAATGTGTTCCCGATCAACCGTGGCGGTGCGGAGGAGTTCCTGCAGGCATCGCCGCGTAACCTGGATGACCCGGTTAACGGCCTGCCCCAGTTGGGTTCCGGTTGCTTCTTTACCTTTGGCCGCAACCACGCCTGGCCGAATGCAGGTGGTCCCTGGGGCGGTATCATGACGCCACCGGTTGCGGCAGACGGTACGCCGGGTATGCACAAGGTTGATATTACCTATAACTTTGAGCCAAGCCGGCGTCTGAGGATCTACCAGTTCGATCCTTTGCACCACGATGTTGCAATTTACTCTCTGCACTAACGGGGGAGAGAAGTAGTTGAGCGGAAGCTCTTCCCGGCTTGTCGGGAAGGGCATCTGCGTTTCAGGCAATAACAGCAGGTGCCAGATTGTAGTGTGTTTCAGAAACGCTGATGGTGTTAGGGTTTACAAGGTATGGCAACTTGTCTGTCTGGCAGTTGCACTGGGTGGGCTGTATCTGTCGCAGTCTGTCCGGGCGCAAGTGGTTGCCACCAATACATCGCAGTGCAGTACGCTTACCCGGGAATCGCTTCTGTATTCTACAGCTGCTCCCGTGTCTGTTGAGGCATTGCCCAGTTACCCCTTTGAAGTCACCGCCCGTTACCCGCATGACCCTGATGCCTTTACCCAGGGCCTGGTGTTCTATCAGGGTGAACTCTACGAAAGCACCGGGATACAGGGTCATTCCAGCGTACGCAAGGTTGACCTGAAGACCGGTCGGGTGCTTGAAACACACGTACTGGATAAACAACTGTTCGGAGAAGGTCTTGCCCGCGTTGGCCAGCAACTGGTTCAGCTTACCTGGCGATCCGGTTCAGCCTTTGTCTATGCGACGGAAAACCTGCAACAAACCGGTCAATTCGCCCTGAAGGGTGAGGGCTGGGGGAGTACCCACGTGGATCAGCAACTGGTGATCAGCGATGGCTCGTCGTGGTTGCGTTTCATGGACACTACAGACTACCGGGAAACGGATACCCTGCAGGTCAGGGCACAGGGGTACCCGGTCAAGGGACTAAACGAACTTGAATTCGTGGAAGGACAGATCTTCGCCAATATTTATCCCACCGATTGTATCGCCCGGATCGATCCGGGAACGGGTCAGGTTGTCGGCTGGATTAATCTTGCCGGCCTGATGCCACTGTCCGAACGGCCTGATGGCTCCGCTGTCGCTAACGGGATTGCCTACGACCCGGAAACAGCAAGATTATTTGTGACGGGCAAGCGATGGCCGTATATTTACCAGTTAAAGCTGCTGAACAGAACAATGCTTCCTGACAAGCAGACCGCCTCGCCGGAAACCACTGGCTAAAGGTGGCAACAACAAGATGATATACGGGGGATAACAATCATGTCGAAATCAATCTTTCTTACTGCCGTACTGGCAGGGATTTTAGGTTATCTGGCGGGGCAATGGCCGTCGACAGGCCGTACCGGGGAGGGCAACAAAACACTTGAGCCAGTTGTCGCGGACAATACGATTGCACGGCACTACGTGTGTCCCATGCACGCAGAAATTGTCAGCGACACACCGGGAAGCTGCCCGATTTGTGGGATGGATCTTGTCGAACAGGAAAGCAGTGCGGCCGCAGCGACAGAGAACGGGCTGCCGGTTGTCACCATTGAGCCGTCGGTGGTACATAACCTGGGCATGCGTACCGCAACCGTCAGGTACAGTGACCTGCAGCGCAGCATTGAGACTATCGGCAAGATTACCCGTGTTGACCCCATGGCGCGGCGCACCATCACGCCGCCGATCCGCGGTGAACTGGTGGCCATAGCAGACAAGCACGATGGCGATTTTATTACCGGGGGTGAATTTCTTTTTTCGGTCAAATCCGATGCGTTATTTGAACGCGAAAAGGCGCTTCAGGATGCCTATCAAAACGGCGATCGCGCCACCGCCAACGCGATGATCCCCGAATTGAGCGATATGGGGCTTACCCCGGAACAGATCTCGCGCCTGCAGGCGGGTGAAAAAGCCGAGATGCCGGTTGAGGTCTACGCATTTGAAAACGGCTTCATCTATTCCCGTCGCGGACATGTTGGGGAAAAGGTACACACCGGGTTTACTGTGTTTAATGTCGGCGGAAATTACCGGGTAATCGAGGTGACCGCTGAAATTTTCGAGCGTCAGTGGGGCTGGGTAGCGGAAGGTCAGAAAGCCAGGATGACAGTACGCGGCCTGCCCGGTACAGTCTTCGAGGGCGAAGTGGTGCGGGTCGAGCCGCCGGTGGGTTACACCACGCGCTCCCTGGAAGTTGCGCTCAAGTTCAAGACAGACAATCCTGAACTGTCACAGAGTATGTTCGCCCATGTCAGTATAGCCGGACAGCCACGCAAACATGTGCTGACCATTCCCACCGACAGCGTGATTCGTACCGGTACCGGTGACCGTGTGGTGCTGATCCGGGGAAAAAATAATTTCCAGCCGGTCGCGGTGGTGTCTGGTGAAGAATCCGGTGGCATGATTGAAATTCGGTCCGGCCTGGAGGCCGGCGACAAGGTGGTTGCGTCCGGGCAGTTCCTGATCGACTCGGAAAGCAATCTGTTGGCGGGTTTCCGTCGGCTGGCAACGCCGGGCACAGGGCACTCGGGAAAAATGCAGCCACATCGGCATGCTGACACGCAACATCCTGCCCCACCGGTGGTTGCCGCCCCGCGCACACCACCCGGTAGTCATGCCGGCCCCGTGACGGTGGTCCCCTCAGCCAAGAACATTCAACCGGTAAGCTATCTGCCGGAATCCCGTTTCTAGACGGCACCGCCAGTGATTGCCGTATTGATACGCTGGTCTGTGCGCAACCGTCTGCTGGTTTTGCTGGCGGCGGTGTTGTTGAGCGCCTGGGGTGTTTACTCAGTGCGCACCATACCGCTGGATGCCATCCCGGACCTTTCCGATGTACAGGTGATTATTCGTACCAGTTATACCGGCCAGGCGCCGCAGGTGGTCGAGGACCAGGTCACCTACCCCCTGTCGACTGCCATGTTGTCGGTGCCAGGTGCGGTGGCAGTGCGCGGTTATTCTTTCTTTGGCGACTCCTATGTCTATGTGATCTTTTCTGACAATACGGATTTGTACTGGGCACGTTCACGTGTGCTCGAATACCTGAGCCAGGTGACGGATCAGCTACCGGCCGGGGCAAAGCCACGACTTGGCCCCGACGCGACCGGGGTAGGCTGGATCTACCAGTATGCCTTGCTGGATCGAAGCGGCAAGCACGACCTGGCAGAGCTGCGTTCCTTGCAGGACTGGTTTCTGAAATATGAATTGCAAACCGTGCCGGGCGTTTCCGAAGTGGCGGCTGTAGGCGGCATGGTCAAGCAGTACCAGGTGGTGATTGACCCCGACCGTTTGCGTGGCTACTACCTGACGCTGGCCAATGTGAAACGTGCGATAGAAGAATCCAACGCCGAAATCGGCGGTTCGTCGCTGGAAATTGCCGAGGCCGAGTACATGGTGCGTTTCAGGGGCTATGTAAAAAATATCGAGGACATTGGTATTACCAGCGTTCCCACGGTGCGGCGGCGTCTGTCGATTTCATCGGTACTGCTGGACGATATCGCCAGCAGTATCCACATCGGTCCCGCAGCGCGGCGCGGTGTTGCTGACCTGAATGGAGAGGGTGAGGTGGTGGGCGGCATTATTGTCATGCGCTCCGGCGAAAATGCCCTGACGACGATCCAGGCTGTCAAGAAGAAACTTGCCCTGTTACGTAAAAGCCTGCCCGAGGGCGTGGAGCTGGTGGAAACTTATGATCGATCAGCGCTGATCGATCGCGCGGTCACCAACCTCAGCCATCGCCTGGTGGAGGAATTCCTGGTGGTGGTGCTGGTGTGTGCCTTGTTCCTGTTACACCTGCGTTCCTCCCTGGTGATTCTGATCAGTTTGCCGGTGGGCATACTGTCAGCGTTTGTGGTGATGCGTCTGCAGGGCATCAACGCCAATATCATGTCGTTGGGCGGTATTGCCATTGCTATCGGCGCCATGTCCGATGCCACCATTGTCATGATCGAGAACGTACACAAACACCTGGAACGGGCCTCGGCCGAGGGCGTCAGCCGCTTGCAGGCGATACAGAACGCCACGGCGGAAGTCGGCTCGCCATTGTTCTTTTCATTGTTGATTATTACCCTCAGTTTCCTGCCGGTGTTCACGCTGGAAGCCCAGGAGGCACGCCTGTTTGCCCCGCTGGCCTTTACCAAAACCTACGCTATGGCGGCGGCGGCGGGTCTTTCGGTCACCCTGGTGCCTGCGCTGGTGGCATTCCTGATCCGCGGCAGGGTCCGCCCGGAGGAAAGCAACCCCCTTAATCGTTGGCTGATAGCGGCTTACCGGCCGTTGATCGGTCGGGCGCTCGACCGGCCCTGGATGACGACCGGACTGGCTATCCTGCTGGCCACCACCATGTTGTGGCCCTTGTCCAATCTGGGTAGTGAGTTTATGCCGGAAATGGACGAGGGTGATTTCCTCTATATGCCGACGACGCTGCCGGGTATCTCGGTTGGCAAGGCGCGCGAATTGTTACAACAGACGGATCGTTTGATTCGTACCGTACCGGAAGTCGCCAGCGTATTCGGCAAGGTAGGGCGCGCGGAAACAGCAACCGATCCCGCGCCGCTGACCATGATCGAAAGCGTGATACGCCTCAAGCCGAAAGCACAGTGGCGTCAGGGCATGACCATGAACAAAATTCGCGATGAACTGGATGCGCGTGTCCAGGTACCCAGCCTGCACAACGCCTGGTTGATGCCGATCCGCACCCGTATCGATATGCAGTCAACGGGGATCAACACCCCGGTCGGTATCAAGATTGCCGGCCCCGAGCTGGCCGGTATCCAGTCACTGGGCGAACAGGTCGAGGCGGTTTTACGTGCGTTGCCCGGGACGCGCAGTGTGTTGTCCGACCGCGCTGACGGCGCCCGTTACATCGACGTTGATATAGATCGACAGGCCGCCGGTCACTACGGCCTGAGTATTGCCGAGATCGAGGACGCGGCGAATATCGCTGTTGCCGGACAGGATATTACCTACACGGTCGAAGGCCGCGAGCGCTACCCGGTCAACCTGCGCTACCCGCAGGAATGGCGTGATTCCATTACCCGGTTGAAAGAATTGCCGCTGGTTGTCACCGAAGATACCCAGGTGCAATTGCAGGACCTGGCGGAAATACGGATAGCCGACGGTCCGCCCCTGATCAAAAGTGAAAACGGTCGCATCAATGGCTGGGTTTACGTGACCACCGACGGGCGTGATATCGGTTCCTATGTTGCCGAGGCCCGCAAAGCCCTGCAAAAGCAACTGAAACTGCCGGCTGGGTACACCCTGCACTGGGTGGGACAGTACCAGTATATGCAACGCGCGAAACAACGTTTGCAGTACATCGTACCCCTGACCCTGTTTATTATTCTTATCCTGTTGTACCTGAGTTTCCGCACCCTGAGTGAAGCCCTGATGGTAATGCTTGCCGTGCCACTTGCGCTGGTCGGCGGTGTCTGGTTGCTGTGGGCGTTGGGATTTCACCTGTCGGTGGCGGTGGCGGTCGGGTTTATTGCACTGGCGGGTGTGGCCGCCGAGTTTGGGGTGGTGATGCTGGTTTACCTGCGTGAAGCCATTAACCGCTACCAGCCCGCGACCGATGCGGAATTACGCAACGCCGTTATCGAAGGCGCGGTATTGAGGGTCAGGCCCAAGGCGATGACTGCCGCAGTCATTATCGCCGGGCTGATGCCCATCATGCTGGGCACCGGTACAGGGTCAGAGATTATGCGACGCATCGCTGCACCGATGGTTGGCGGCATGGTGACGGCCCCGCTGGTATCGATGCTGTTGCTGCCGGTGATGTACTTTTTATGGTACCGGAACAGGATGCACAAAACCCCGCAGAGCAAGCTGGAGGAAGACTGATGAAACCGTACTACCGAATACTCTTACCCGTTCTGATGCTGTTCGCTTATGGGCCGCTTTCCCATGCCGAATCGGTGGCAGAGCGGTTCCATGAAGGTTCCCAGTACCAACGTATCACACCACCGTCACCCCTGGGCGAGCATAAAAACAAGGTCGAGGTTGTAGAGATGTTTTTCTATGCCTGCCCGCACTGCTACACGATGGATGCAAAGATGACGCAATGGCTTAAAGACAAGCCGTATATCGATTTCCACCGTATTCCGGCCATTGTCGGGCCTGGCTGGGCAGACCAGGCGCGCGCCTTTTATATCGCCCGGGCGCTGGGCAGGTTCGACCAGTTGCACGCGGCCATGTTCAAAGCTATTCACGAAGGAGGTGAACAGATTTATAACAAATCCTCCGTGATCGACTTTTTCGTCAAGCAGGGTGAAGATCGTGGAAAAGTGCTTGCGCTCTATCGCTCGCCGGAACTCGCCGCCAGCGTCAATGAAGCCCGTTTGAAAACGGTTAAATATGGTCTGAGGGGTGTGCCGGCCGTGATTGTCAACGGAAAGTTTAAAACAGCGCCGTATTTCGTGCGCGACCAGGCACAGATGCTTGAGGTGCTGGACAGCCTGGTGGAAAAAGAACGTGCTGCGCTGGATAAAAAAGGTTGAATGACCTTGCAGGTGTAGCGATAAAGCGTAAGGGCACCGTGTGTGCCGGGTTGAAGTTGAGAAGTTGAACAGAGGAGAGAACTATGTCGATTGAAAAAAAACTGCGAATCAGGGGCCGGATGATGACGGTCGGCATTCTGGGAGGGCTGTATTCGGGCCTGTTGCTGGCGAGCTATGTGCCATTTCCGGGGAAGATAGAGGTCAAAGTGGTCAGTATTGATACCCCGAGTGAAATAACCGTCAGTTACGAAACCTGGCCGGGTTTTGCCAGAAATACCGCCATCAATCTGCCCGGGCTGGAAATTCCCGAAGATACCCCGCAGGCGGATGACTGCGAGCGTGAGAAGGCCGCCAGGGCGCTTGCTTTCACCCGGCAATTTATCGATAAGGCGAAAAAAGTCTTCGTCAAGAATATGCGCATGGAGACCAGTGCTTCAGAACAGGCCTACTCGGATATTATGACCAACCAGGGCAGTTTGAGTCAGGCGTTGAAGACCGCAGGACTGGCGCGTTCCGACACTGTGCCGCCCGAAACATCCTGGTGTCGGTAAGGGGGTCGTGATGAACGGGCTGAAATTAAACTACGCTAAACGCCTCGTCCTGCTATTGATGGGGCTACTCCTGGTAGCGCCAGGCTATGCCGTGCAAAAAGCCGCACAAAAAACCGTGCAAGGCACCCAGGGCTATCGGGATGAAATCAATCGTCCGCCGGAACCCTGGAAAGGGCCGCCGCGTACGGGTGCGCAGGTTTACACCTACCGTTGCGCAGGCTGCCACGCTAAAACGACACAGGGTGCGCCCATGCCCAATGACGATGTCGAGTGGAGCATGCGCGCCAGGCAAGGCATGAAAGTACTCATGGAGCATACGATCAAGGGCTATAAACAGGAATTGATGCCACCCCGCGGTGGCTGTGAAAACTGCAGTGATGCCGAGTTGAAAGCGGCGGTGCTGTTTTTCCTGAAGCAGAGTGGCGTCAAGCTGAAAGAGACAGAGAAACTCTGATGAATCCCTTCCCCGTCATTCTGGCGTATTCATCATAGGCACCCCATGAAGCTACCCCAAAACGCATCGTCTGCAGATGAGCAACTTGCACTGGCGAGCCAATGCAATCAACAGGGCGATCCCTGGCAGGCCATTGTCCATTGCAGGTCAATATTGTCGGCGCAGGAAGATCACGTTCAGGCGCTGACTTTACTGGGCCAGTGTCTTTCCGCGACGGGTGATTTACCGGCTGCGGGACATTCCCTCAATCGTGCCATCAAACTTGACCCGGGACAGGCGATGTCCTATCTGCACCTGGGGGACGTCAATGTACGGATCGGCCGAACGCAGGAAGCCTTGCGTTGTTATCAGCGCGCCATGCAACTACAACCCGATGACGTCAGTATATTGAACGGCTACGCCGTTGCACTGTGGGGGATGGGGCAGTTCGACGAGGCCCGTTCACTGCTCCTGCGTGCGGCGGGGCTGGAACCTGACGATGCCTTTACCAGGCGCAACCTGCAGCTGCTCAACAGCCGCCTGGTGGATCGCTGGCATTTTGCCATGGTCAATGATGAGGTGCGTAACCACCAGTTCGAAGCGGCACTGGAACGTGCCATTACCCCCGGCAGTGTCGTGCTGGATATCGGCGCCGGTACGGGCTTGCTGTCCATGATGGCGGCTCGCGCCGGTGCCAGACAGGTCATCGCCTGTGAAGCCAATCCTGCGCTGGCTGAGCTGGCCCGGGAGATTATAAAAGCGAATGGTTATTCGGATCGTATCCGGGTGATTAACAAGCCGTCCCTGCGACTCGACCCGGAAACAGATTTTCCGAAACATACCCGCCCTGACGTGCTGGTTGCAGAAGTGTTTGACACGATGGTGATTGGCGAGGGTGCCCTGGCTACCTTTGACCATGCGCGCCGCCATCTGCTGGCGCCTGATGCGGCACTGATTCCCGGCAAGGCGCTACTTTACGGCGGGCTGGTTGAGTCGGAACGTTTGTGGCAGGAAGGTGGTGCATACCAGGCCAGTGGTTTTGACCTTGCCGCGCTGAACCGGTTCAGACCCGATACGATTGCCCTGGAAGCGGCAAGTTTCAGCGGCCGGTTGCTGGCCGATGAGTTTCAGGTTTTCGATTTTGACTTGACCGGTGGTGAGCCAACGCCCCCCCGTCAGCGTCACGATATTCCGATTACCGGGGCGGGAGTCTGCCACGCGCTGGTTTTCTGGATCCGCCTGCAGCTGGATGAGCAGGCGCAGATTGATAACCGTCCCCTGTTTGAAGGTGAAACAGCCGGTGAGTGTTACTGCGCGCACTGGTACCAGGTTGCAAAGTTGATAGTGCCGCCCATACCGGTCGAACCCGGTATGACGCTGCGTATAGAGGCGCGGCATAACCGGCAGAATGTTGCCGTGGTAATCTATGACCCGATTTCGGGTAAGCCGCTGGACTGACTTTCCGCATCCCTGTCACAGCTTTTCTGCAAGACCTGACTCAGCCCGGATTGTGGCGTCTGCGTTTGCGTTGCTGTTCTGCAAGAAAGTGCGCAATGATGCGCTCCTGGTTTCTGTCCAGGCTGATGAAACGCGCACCGATTCTGAGCGTATGGTGAATCTTGTCAACACGCGCGAAACGTATCTCGACGTTTGCCTTGAAGGATGGTGCCTGCGGCAGGGCGATTGATACGCCGGTGAGGAGCTGGCCCCGGCTGGGGATGTCGTGTGTATGGATAAAAGCGCCAACCCCTCCGGTAGACAGGTCGAAGGCTTCTCCCGATGCGTGGTGGCCTTCGAGGTGCGGTACGGACACGGGCACCGTCAGTCCGGCGTTCAGTCGCAGGCGAAAATGTTCACGCCGCTGGACCCGGATCATTCGCCTGGGGATGCAGATCCTGTACAGGGCAATGCCGCCGTCGCTGCTGACGTTTTGTAATCGGCAGGGTAAATGGATTTCCATGCCCTGTAAGCGGCAATGGATAACCGCCTTGCGTTTTTCGATGAAGGCCTTGTGGGTCGATGGCAGGTTGAGTTCATCCAGGTAATAGCAGTCCTGGTCCTCCTTGATGCCAAGGATGGCGCTGCTGGCCGTATCGGCACAGCCGGGCACCTGCACGCTGAGCAGTTCGTGCTCGGTTTTAAGCTGATGAAGGGTGGCGATAATTGCACTGCGGCTGGTGACGTCTTCCTCACCGTTATCGCGGACTTCCCCCTGGAATGCGCGTTTCAGTGTCGCGAACATTGGCCCTGTACGACGCACCGGTAGCGGGCGTCGGTTCCCCGGATTGTTTCGTGATAGTTTACTTTAATAGAAGAGGTAATCGGCCCGGGATGGCGGGTCTTGAGCCTTGATTCACACCTTGCCAAGCTCGCGTTGCCCGAGATTTGCACGGGCTTCGCCATCCTGGGCATACACGGAGGGTGCGCCGGTCTGGCCGCGCAGAATACCCAGCGCCTGTTCGACGTGCTGGCGTCCGGCTTCAAGGATACCGCCATTGGTCAGGTTGCGGGTCTGGCAGGATTCAATGTTTTCGAGCAGCTGTTCCCACAGACGGGAAAGCTGCTCGGCACAGGGGAGGGTGGCAAAGCACTGTGGCAGTTTGCCCGGGGTATTTTCAAACCCCAGTGACTTAATCAGGGCGCCACGCCGTGTTTCGAGTTGTTCGAGCTGCTGGCTGCAATCGAACTTCCTGTTCGTGGTGATTTCCAGGCTTTCCAGATCACGTTTGACCAGCGCGTCGTGCTCGGATTCAAGGCAATCAAGAAGTTGCCGGCTACATTCCACTTCCTGTGCCAGCGTGATTTCCAGCGGATGTCGATTCCCTTCATTGTCCATGGTCTGCTACCTTGCACTGGTGAGCGCTTGCTCAAGATTGATCATTTTGTCTGCAATGCGTTCCGGGTTGATGGTAAACGTGCCATTTTCCACCGCACTGCGGACAGCCTGTACACGCTGCGTATCCACCACAGGCGCACTCGCAATCCGGGCTTCAAGCCCCTGCATTTGACGGGCTTCACCCGTCAGGCTGACGCTGTCTGCCGTTGAATTAGTGCTGCTATTGCCCGTTGTCGCGCCGGATTCGCCATCCTGCGTGTTTTCAACCGGTGTGTCCTGCTTGCTGCCCGTAGTGATCAGCGTTGCGACGCGGTTGTTATCTATTTCCATTTCAGGATCCTCACGTACTGTTTCACAAGTGTTACAGTTCCAATATCGCCCGTTACTTCAATAACTTTAGGCGCTTTTTGCAGAGCTGTCACTAAAGCGTCACTTTTACGACGCCCTGTGAAACCACAATACCATCGATGATCCGTCGGGAGCCAGAGGTCTCGATACGCACCAGATCGCCGGATTTGCCATCCCCCAGCGCCTTGCCGCTGCTGCGGATACGCAGATTTCCGGTTTCTGCAATAATAACAACATGTTCACCTCGCCTGACCAGTTTCGGCGCCTGCAGCATTTGTGGCGTGATCACGGTCGCAGCCATTATGGTGCGTTTCACCACCATACCGGCGATGGCATGCGGATCGGTGTAGTAACCGTAGGGCATGTTGGCGAGGTTGCGTTCTGCCGGTTCGAAATCCGCGACCTGAGCCACAGTGCCACGCATCAACGGCTGGCGGGCGACCAGTACCGGGGCGAAGACGTCGATATGGGCCGGGACATAGATGCTCCAGCTACCGGCATCGGTACAACGTACGCCAATGGTGGTATTGCCAAGCGAGCGGCTGCCTGGTGGTGTGAAACCTTGCAGCGGTGCGTGACAGGCTTTTAGACGCAGGCGCGGATCCAGCTGTCCAAGACGGACTTCGGTGCGTCCATTTTGTTGTCCCCGGACCATGGTGTGCAGATAGCTTTCTGCCGTGGTGCGAATGGCGGCACGGTCTTGCCACGTGGTTGCCGCCTGCCCGGCCTGGGTTGCCGCGCTGTGCGCGGCGCCGATTGCCAATAGCATGAAAATACGAATGAAATCTGTTGGGTTCATGATGTTCCCCATTTCCTCATCAGTGGTTGTCCAGGGAAATTGCAATTCGTGTGCCATGCCTGTTTGACGATCAAGCTTCGTCGCGCAGCGCCGATAGCCCGTTCGAGAAATTGTTACTGTACACAAGGGAGTGAGCGCCATGAGCGGTGTTTTGGCCAACGTTGATCTGCGAACCCAGCTGGCCGGCCACAACCGGCTGGAATTACTGTTGTTCCGCCTCGCCGGCAAGCAGTTGTTTGGAATTAATGTTTTCAAGGTACAGGAAGTGATCCAGTGTCCACCGCTGACCATCATTCCCGACGCGCACCCGGTGGTGCGAGGTGTTGCCAATATGCGTGGCCGCACGATTACCATGATGGATCTGGATCGTGCCATCGGTGGTCCGGGGGTGGAGAACCCGGCCGAGAAATTCGTCGTCGTGACCGAATATAACCAGTATGTACAGGGCTTCCTGGTGGGCGGCGTGGATCGCATTGTGAACATGAACTGGTCCGATATACTCCCCCCGCCAGAGGGCATCGGCAATGATAATTACCTGACTGCCGTGACCAAGGTGGAGGGTGAGCTGGTTGAAATCATTGATGTCGAAAAGGTGTTGGCTGAAGTTATTGGCTGGAACGAAGAAGTCTCACAGGAATTTATTGATGAAGCCGGAGATCAGGAAGACGAGCGCAAGCCAATTGTCCTGGTAGCCGATGACTCCTCGGTGGCGCGTAACCAGATCAAACGCACGCTCGACAAGTTGGGTATTGAGTGCGTGCTGGCCAAAGATGGGAAAAAGGCGCTGGAACAACTGCAACGGTGGGCCGAGGACGATGTTGACCTGCCCCTGCACGAGCGGCTGTTCATGGTGATCTCTGATATTGAGATGCCGGAAATGGATGGCTATACGTTTACCACCGAGGTGCGCAAGGACCCACGTCTGGATAAGCTGCATATTCTGTTGCATACCTCGCTGAGCGGCGTATTCAACAACGCCATGGTGGAGAAGGTCGGCGCCAACGATTTTATCGCCAAGTTTCAGCCGGATGTGCTTGCCAAATCCGTACTGGCTCGGCTGAAGTTCTGGCAGGATGCGAAGGCAGGCTAAACGGCGTTTACGACTGCTGCAGGCTTTTTGAAAAGGAACTCCACGTTTGCCACTGTCAAGTATCAGGTCCGACGACTACGAAGCGTTTCGTCTTTTTCTGGAGGAGGCCTGTGGCATTCTGCTGGGTAAGGACAAGCACTACCTGGTGCAGAGCCGCCTGGGCAAGCTGGTGCGGGAAAATGGCGGAGGTAGCCTGGGCGAACTGGTGGGAAAATTGCGCCGGGAACGTCAGGGTGGCGTACTGCGCGAGCGCGTTATCGAAGCCATGACCACCAATGAAACCTTCTGGTTTCGTGATAAACATCCTTTTTCCATTCTTGAAGACACGGTACTGCCGGCGTTATCGGAAGGTCGGTCACGTAGTGCGCGGATCTGGTCGGCCGCCTGTTCAACCGGGCAGGAACCCTATTCCATCAGTATGGTAGTCCAGCAATACCTGTCGCGTAATCCGGGGAAGCTGACGGATGTACAGATTACCGCCACCGATATTTCCACAGTCGTCCTGGAGGAGGCGAAAGCGGCATACTACGATCCCATGCAGCTTTCCCGTGGCTTGCCGGATGATCTGAAACAGCGCTATTTCCAACGCGATACGGCGCACTGGGAAGAACGCTGGCAGGTACGCGAGGAAATACGCCGGCGCGTACGGTTTACGGTAGCCAACCTGCAAGGCAGTTACACGGCACTGGGCAAGTTCGATATTATTTTCTGCCGTAATGTGCTCATCTATTTCTCCAGCGAGTCAAAGAAGGATATTCTTTCCCGCATGGCGGATACCCTTAACCCGGGTGGCTACCTGTTCCTCGGCGCTTCTGAATCGATTTCACAGTATTCCGAGGCTTTTGATATGGTGCGTTGTTCGCGCGGCGTGGTGTACCGCAAGAAGTAGCCCGGCACCTTGCCGGATCTTGCCGCCAGGCGGTCAGCGCTTGCCGCCGGCAACCGTCTGAAACCGGAAAACTCCCCCCAAGCTATTGATCTCCCGCAATATCGTACATTTGGCACAGCTGTTGCTGTAGTTCCTGCAAACCAGGTATTACGGAGGCAACATGCCAATCAGTATCGACAAAGCACTCGGGGATATGCCAGCCAAGCTTGCGCTGTATGGCAAGCGTTCCAGTTTGCTGGCATCCAATATTGCCAATGCGGATACACCCGGCTACAAGGCGCGGGATATCGATTTCAGGTCGGTCCTGTCGAAGGCCGGTGGTGGACAACTTGCCTTGAAGACCACCCATGGCAATCACATTACCGGTACAGGCGCCGGACCGTCTTCTCCGGAAATCCTCTATCGCACGCCTACACAACCCTCGCTGGACGGGAACACGGTTGACTCCCAGCAGGAGAAAGCCCGTTTTACCGAGAATGCGATCCGCTACCAGTCGACACTGAGTTTCCTCACCGGGCGAATCAAAGGCCTGAAATTTGCGATAAAGGGAGATCAGTAAATGTCCTTGTTTAACATTTTCAGTATTTCCGGGTCGGCCATGAGCGCCCAGTCGATTCGACTGAATGTGACGGCCAGTAATCTCGCCAATGCACAGAGCGTCGGTAACAGCGAAGCAACCACCTATCGTTCCCGCAGCCCGGTCTTTTCCGCCATGATGAAATCCTTTCAGGGCGACAAGGTGAGTTATGGCGTCGAAATGAAAGGTATTGTCAATAGCACCACACCACTGGAAAAACGCTACGAACCTGACCACCCGTTGGCTGACAAGGACGGAAATATCTTTCTGTCCAATGTCAATGTGGTGGATGAAATGGCGAACATGATATCCGCTTCGCGTGCTTACGAAAGCAACGTCGAAGTGTTAAATACGTCCAAGCAGCTGATGCTGGCGACACTGCGGCTTGGGCGCTAACTGAACAGACGATACACAGGACAGACCCATGATTAATACACAGAACGGAACACAGGGTATTGATTTCAGAACCGCGCAGGATCTGAACAAGGGGAATGGTAAAAAGGCGCTTGGCCAGGCAGAGTTCCTGAAACTGATGACGACCCAGCTTCAGAACCAGGATCCTTTCAAACCCATGGAAAGCGGCGCTTTCCTCAGCCAGATCGCCCAGTTCTCCACGGTTGATGGCATTGGCAAACTGAACACCGGGTTTGAACAGCTAAGTTCATCACTGGTTTCCAACCAGGCCCTTCAGGCATCCAGCCTGATCGGCCGGTCTGTGCTCGCACCGACCGGTGTTGCGGCATTGGAGCAGGGTGGTGCGATCCAGGGCAGCGCGGTACTTCCCGCTGCCAGTGGTGACGTGAAGGTGAGCATCTTCGACCAGGCCGGTCAGCTGGTTCGCCGGATAAATCTTGGTTCGCAGGCTGCGGGTAACGTCGATTTCAAGTGGGATGGACGCCGTAATGACGGAACCTATGCCTCACCCGGTAATTATTTTGTTAAAACCGAAGCCAGTGTCGATGGCCGCAATGAAGCGGTCGATACGTTGCTGGCTTCGAAAGTCAGAAGTGTCACATTAAGCAACAGCGGCGGGCTGTTGCTGGATCTGAATGGTATCGGGGCGCTGGACTTCAAGGAAGTCAAGCAGATCCTCTAATCGATTGGCCGAAGGAGAAACATCATGCCGTTTCGTATAGCACTGAGTGGTTTAAACGCAGCATCCGCGGATTTGCGGATCATTGGTAACAACGTGTCCAACGCCAGCACCACGGGCTTCAAGAAGTCACGCGCAGAGTTTTCAGATGTTTTTGCAACGTCTAACCTGGGTGTCACCTCGAATGCCATTGGTACCGGTGTACGGATATCATCGGTTTCACAGCAATTTACCCAGGGTAATGTTGGATTCACGGACAATAACCTGGACCTGGCGATCAGCGGACAGGGTTTCCTGATCATGAACGACAACGGCACCAATGCCTACACCC